>NZ_JAPEOB010000007.1 GCF_026341775.1 Streptomyces sp. NBC_00654
GCTCGTCGGTGTAGCCGGGGCTGTCCGCCTTGGCGGGCCGGTAGCTGCTGTGGACCTGCTTCTCCGCCTCCCAGCCGGGCATCGGCTCCGCCGACCACGGCAGCGTGCGTGCGTAGGCCTCACACTCGGCGCGGGTCTGGTGGAGAGCGAGCTGGGCGTCGCGGAGGTCCTGGGGAAAGTCGTACTGAGACACACACTAATAATACGTGCGTTCGAATAGAGCGTTCAGCCACCGCGCCGAAACCGGGCCGCCGCATCACCCGACCGCCCTGCAACGAAGACGAAGCCGGGCACGACGCCCCGCTCAGGGCGTGTCGCCGGACCAGTCCCAGCGGATCCGCTCGCCAGGCCGCGGCTCATACAGAGCGCGGCCGTCGGCGCCGAACTGCCCGAGATCGGTCATCAGCGCGACGCCGGTCTGGATCTCGTCCGCTGTCCAGCCGGTGATGTCGAGCAGCAGCCCATCGAGCGGGCCGCCGACCAGTTCGGCGTAGTCGCGGTGCGGCAGCGGCCCCGGGTGGTCGTGGTCGGCGCCGTAGACCCGGCCGCGCAGCAACTCCTCATCCCTGTCCATGCGCACCAGCCTCCCAGCCACCACTGACAGCCGGGGCCTGGTACTTATGCCCGTTGTCCCGCCGCCGCCGAGGGCGAGGCTTGCCCAGGGTGACCTTGGGGCCGAGCATCGTCGGTGCGCGCCACGGCATCGGACGCGCGCCATCGGGTGCACTCAGTGGCCGGCCTCCCGGCCGCGGTGCGGTCCGGGCTCCGGCGGGCGGTGCGCCTGCTGGTCGTCCGGGCGCACCGGGCGCACCGCGTCGGCGTCGTCCTGTTCGTTGTAGCGGGTCGCGCGGGTGCGGGAGTCGTCGGCCGCCTTGGTGAACGCATCCTTGAGGTGGCGCAGCCGTTCGGCAGTGAGGCCGAGAGCTTCCATGTCAGTGCGGGACTCCCGTAGGGCCCGCAGCGCCGTCATGTCGATCGCCTCCCGGCGTCCGGTGCCCGGCTCCTGGTCGTCGTTCTCGGGATCGGCAGTCGCGGGCGCGAGCAGCTGCTCGGGCATCGCCGCCTGCTGGTGCCGGACGATGTCGTACGCCCGGCCCCGCACAGCGGCGGCGGTGATGGTGATGCGCAGCTCCTCCCGCACCACCGCACCAGCAAGGACGGCCCGGTCGTAGCGCAACGGGATGCGGGGGATCTCCCACTCCCCCGCGTCCTGCCCCAAGTGCTGGGGTGCGGCCGGCTCGCCGGGATCGGCCGGGGGTCGCCGGTCCAGGTCGGGCCCGGGAGTGGGTGGGCGGCGGCGGGCGGGGAGGTCGGACAGGGACCACCGGGCGGTGTAGAGGCGGTAGCCGGCCTCCAGGCCCCGTACGGTCTTCGGCTCGCTGATGTCCAGGCAGTGGGTGGAGATGGCGGCGGCCACGACCTGGTCGTCGAGGCCGGGGTCGCGGCGGCGGCCGCGCAGGACGAGGGCGAGGTGGCGTCGGGCTTCGGCGAGCAGGTGGCGGCGGTGGAAGCGGCCGCCGTCGTTCATCACGAACACCGTCGCGGCGACGTCGACGGCCGCCAGCGCTATGTCGACCACGGCGGCGACCCGGGACCGGATCGCCACAGCCGCGGCACGGGCGTACTCGAGAAGGGAGTTGATGACGTCGACGGCCACGTTGGAGGTGCGGATCGCGCTTTCCTTCCACTCCTTGCACAGCTGCGCGAGGGGCCGGGCCTTCGGTTTCGGCGGGCGCGTCATCTTCGCGGCGATCCCGTTCAGCTTGGCGCGGGTCCGCTCGGAGACCACGGGCAGGAACTTCGGCTCGCCGTCGTCGTCGACGGCGGTGACGTACTCGTGCTCCAGCTCTGCCAGGCATGCGGCGATCTGGTCGCTGCGCCGGGCGGTCCAGCGGATCAGCTCGTGCGGCACCCCGGCAATCTCCATGACCGGCCGGCGCCCCGGGGTGACGGTGCGCGGCTCGGTGGCCAGTCCCAGCTCTTCGCAGACCTCTGCGGCCACGAGCTCGTTGTAGAGCGCGGAGGCGGCGACGGTGTTCTCGTGCAGGGCCAGAGTGTGGATCGAACCCCACTTCCCGTCCAGGCGCTGCCCCTTCACGGACAGCAGCAGATGGTCATGGAGCAACGGCATACCCGATCTCGCCTCGTAGTGGCGGAAGCGGGCGGCGACCAGACCGCCGGGCGGCCGCACCCGGTAGATGCCGTCCTTGCCGTACCGGATCACCGCGACCTCGTCCTCGATCCACTCCAGCACCCGTACGATCGCGCGCTCGTGCGCGGCCTCGATCACCCGCCGGGTCTCCTCATCCCCCAGCGCCCACAACAGGTAGATCGTCGGCTGCGGCCGAAAGGCGAAGTCGACACCGGTGACCATCACCCGGCGTCCCAGGGCGCCGGCCTTGAACGCCTTCTTCGGGGATTCGCCCTTGGCGAGCCGGTCGGCCTCGATCCGGTCCGCGTCGGGATGGCGGCCCCGCTCGCCGAACAAGTTCCTCAGCTGCGCCTCGGTCACCTCCTCCCCCGGCGTCAGCCCTAGCGCGGCCAGGCCGCGGCCCATCCAACGCCCGACCGGGACACCGGCCTGCTCCTGGGCGGCGCGCAGCGGCGTGCGGGCCGGGCGGCGGCCGTCGCCGACGACTGTCTGGCGCAGGTAATAGCGATACATCTGACTGGCCCGGATGACCCTGATATCCACTGTCATGGAGACCACGTCACACGGCTCTGGCCTGCAAGGAAAGGCAGATCGGCGGGACGGCCCGCCAGGCGGGAGCAGCGGCCGAACTTTCTTCACCGGCGCCCGTCAGGCGGGAAGCAGCCCCGGGCCGGACAGCGAATGTCATCGCTCTCCGGCAGTCCCTACGTGCTCTCCGGCAGTCCCTACGTGCTCTCCGGCAGTCCCTACGTGCTCTCCGGCAGTCCCCACGTGCTCCGCCGTATCGCAGCGCGTCGACGGGTTCAACGGAAGACTGATGACTGAACTTCAGGAAGGCGTGCCATCAAGCTGCGGCCAGCGGCGAACTGCGTGGTGGTCCGTGCGCCGAGGACACCGGGCAGGGCGGGCCCGCTCGCAGCGGGGCTTCAACTGGACAGGGCAGAGGACGCACCGCCGAAACTCATTGTCGAATAGATGCAAGGCGTTGAGGTCGGCGGTGACGACGCACTCACCTGGGCGCCAGACGGCCAGGAGTTGGTCGCGGGCCCTGTCACGACGGCGCTCGGGCCCACAGCATCCTGGACCGGCCCAAGGCCGAAGGCCACCTTGCAGACTCGGGGCACCCGGGCTGCAAGGGCCACTCTCGTCACTCTGCCGGTTTACCGCGGTAAACCGGCACCTGAGTCAACGGGCTGCACGAGTGGTCGAATCATGAGCGTCCGGGTCAAACCCACCCACGTCTATCTGCAATGATGCCCACTGCCCGAAGTACCGGAACCTACGGGAAGCAAACGGAGCATCACATGCCAGCAAGCGTCTACGTCGTATCCATTGACCCCCAGGCATCCACTGTCTGGTGGGCGAACAGGATCACGGATCTGCCGTTCGACTTCTCCCAGGAGCACGACACTCCGGAGAACTTGGCGATCCTCAAGAACACGGGAGCGAAGGTCCATGTCATCGCCAACCAGAAGGGTGGCGTCGGTAAGACCACGACCACTCTGAACCTCGGAGCTGTCGTCGCTGATGTCCTCAGGGCCAGCAAGAGCGGCCTTCAGCACGTCTTCATCGACACTCCAGGCAGCCTTCAGGACGAGAACCTCCTGCTTGAGGCACTGAAGTACGCCCACGACGTAATAGTGCCCATGCCTCCTGAAGGCCTCGCCTTCGACCCCACCGCGCGGACCATCCAGAACGTAATCGTGCCCAGCGGGCTCCCTTTCAAGGTTGTGATCAACAATTGGGACCCGAGGGACGGGGTGGCCGACCTTGAAGACACCAAGGCATACATTGACGCCGAAGAGTGGCCCCGCACGGAGACAGTGATCCGTCGCTACAAGGTCCACACGCGAGCATCCGTCGAAGGCCGCGTGGTCACCCAGTACCCCAAGAATCGCGTGGCCATGGAAGCACGCGAGGACTTCTTCCGTCTGGCTCTGGAGCTCGGCTATGGCGGTGGGGCGTGATGGCTGCAGGACGACGCACGAGCCTCGCCTCGCTCGCTGGCCAGAAGGTCGACGAAGTACCCGGCAAGAGTGACCCGCTCCTCCTTACCCTCCCCTTGGAGAAGCTCGTACCGACGCGCTTCAACCCGCGTCGGAACTTCGGCACGGACAAGGAGCTCAAGGAGTTCGGGCTGAAGCTGAAGAAGCGCCAGCTCCAGCCCGCCGTGGTCGTTTCCCGCGCCGGGTACCTCAAGCTCTGGCCAGTGGAGGAAGAGCACGTCGGTGCCGCACCGTATGTGATCGCCAATGGCGAGCGTCGATACCGCGGTTCGCGCCTGGCCGGGCTGTCGACGCTCAACGTCGTACACAACGAAGACGTAGCCAAGACCCGGGCCGACTTCCTGGACGCAGTCCTCTCGGAGAACAACGACCGCGAGGATCTCGACCCGATCGAGCGAGCCATCGGCATCGAGATCATGGTGGCAGAGCTCGGGGGAGCCGACAGGGTCGCCGATCACTACGCCAAGACGAAGGGCTGGGTCAGCCAGCAGCGCAAGCTGCTCAAGCTGACGCCAGAGCTACAGATTCTGGTGAGCAGTGGCGAGATGCCTGTACGCGTCGCAAGAGACATCGCCGGGCTGCCGGCTGCGGAACAGGCACAAGCATGGTCCGACGAAGAGAATCGCCGCTTGGCAGCGCAGAGCATGCCCCGTGCACCAAGAGGGCGTCGGGCATCTCAACCGGTCAGCTCGAAGCCTGTTCCATCGACTCCAGTCACAGCGCCAGAGCTCGTTGAGCCCAAGAAGCGGTTTACCGCGGTAAACCAACACCCTGATGCTGACACTGAGGAATCGCACGATCGCACCCCAAGGCTCGCCGCTGGGCAAGATCGGTCTGTGCCTGAGCCTCGGTCGACGTTCTCGGATGATGGCCCGAGCGGGCCGCTCCTGCCGACGCTGGAGCCTGCCGCGCTGGCTGAGTTGGTCATTGATCAGCTGGCTCCGGCTGACCGGAAGAAGCTGACGACTCTACTGATCACATACAACAGCTCCCAGATCGCCAGGAGTCCGGAGAACCAAGCCCCGAAGGCCGAGAGCGGCTCCACTGCGCGAGAAACGACGGTCTGACTTCCGCACAACGCAAAAAGCGGCCCTCCGCCCAGGTGTACCTGGGCTTCAGTTCTAGCGGCAACGCCGTTCAGTTAGGCGCGGTGGCTGTTCGTCAAGGTTGGTGAACGAGGCAGCGGAGCTGCTGTAGAAGAGGTCTGTCCTCCAAGACATCCTCACCACAGGAGCTCCGCTGTTGGAACAGGCTGCCATAACCAGGACGGCGCGGGTAGCGGCCGGGGTGTTCGCGCCGGGGCATATCGGTGAGCTGACCCGGATCGTCCCGTTCGAGATGGTCGACGAGGTGCTGGCGGAGACCCGTGCGGTGCAGCGCAGGGTCCGGCTGGTGCCGGCGCGGGTCACGGTGTACCTCCTACTGGCCGCGGCCCTCTTCAGCGGGCTGGGCTACCAGCAGGTCTTCGACCGATTGTGTGCCGGGCTTTCGGGCCTGCCGCTGCTCCGGCCCAGCGGCAGCGCTCTTCGCCAGGCCCGCCAGCGGCTGGGGCCGGCACCGATGAAAGCGCTGTTCCATCTGGTGAGCGGCCCTGCGGCCACGACCGCTGCCGCCGGGCGCTGGCGGGGCCTGAGAATCGTCGCGGTCGACGGCACCCTGCTGCCGGTCCCGGACTGCCCGTCCAACCTCACGGTTTTCACCCGGCAGCGGCTCGGCAACGGGACCTCGGGCTACCCGCAACTGCGCCTGACCGCGCTGGTGGCCTGCGGAACCAGGTCGGTGATCGGGGCCGTGTTCGGTCCGGCCACGACCGGTGAGCTGGAGTACGCCCGCCGCCTGACGGTGGACCTTCGGGCCGGGATGCTGCTGCTGGGCGACCGGAACTTCTCCGCCGCCGCGCTGCTGAACCAGCTCGCCGCCACCGGCGCCGATCTACTGGTCCGCTGCAAGGCCAACCGGAAACTGCCAACAGTGGCCCGCTGCCGCGACGGCTCAGTACTGACCCGCATCGGAGCGCTGACCGTGCGGGTCATCGACGCCGAGATCACCATCCGCACCGCCCAGGGCACCCGCACCGGCCACTACCGGCTGCTGACCACCCTCACCGACCCTGCCACCCACCCGGCCGGTGAACTCGTCCGGCTCTACCACGAGCGCTGGGAGATCGAGACCGCCTACGCGGAACTGAAGTCCACGATCCTGGGCGGACGCGTCCTGCGGGCCCGCACCCCGGACGGCATCGAGCAGGAAGTCTGGGCCCTGCTGACCGCCTACCAGGCACTACGCACTGCGATGACCGACGCCACCGACAGCATCCCGGGCACCGACCCGGACCGGGCCGGCTTCACGACCGCGCTCGTCGCCGCCCGAGACCAGCTCGTCCTGGCCGCCGGCGTCATCACCGGCACCGACATCGACCTCGTCGGCACGATCGGCCGCCACATTCTGGCCCACCTCTTGCCCACCCGGCGGGTCCGCACCAAAGACCGCATCGTCAAACGCGCGATCTCCAAATACAACGCACGCGGACCCGCCATCGACCGCACCACCTACAAAGCCACCATCAGCATCACCATGCCCACGAGCCGCCCTTGACACCCCCAGCCCCGCCCTAACTGAACGGCGTTGGTTCTAGCGGTCGTTGCAACACTGCTCGCCTCAGGTGGTGAGTAGATCACGTAGACGCTCGGCTGGTGTATCCCAGCCGAGCGTCTTGCGTGGGCGGCCGTTGAGCTCCTGGGCGACGTGTTCGAGGTCCTCGGGACTGTGCAGGCTCAGGTCGGTGCCCTTGGGGACGTACTGGCGCAACAAGCCGTTGGTGTTCTCGTTCGAGCTGCGCTGCCAGGGCGAGGCGGGATCGCAGAAGTAGACCGGCATCCCGGTGGCCATGGTGAACTGCTTGTGCCGCGCCATCTCGGTCCCCTGGTCCCAGGTGAGAGAGCCCCGCAGGTGCGGGGGCAGGGTCTGGACGGTGCGGACCAGGCCGTCGCGGACGGCTGCGGCGTCGTGGGAGCTGGCGGGCAGGTGGACCAGCATGGTGTAGCGGGTGGTCCGCTCGACCAGGGTTGCGATGGCGGACCGGCCGTGCGCGCCGACGGCCTGGCGGCGGTCGTGGTCGTCCTTGATCCGGGCGGCCCCCTGGCCGTACGGATCGGCGGCGAGGCGCTGGACACCGATGTCGAACTGCGCCCGCTGCGCCGGTGTCATGTCCCGCCCGGGTGCAGCGCGGCGGCGGAGGAGGTTACTACCCCTCGAAGGGGCGATGAGGACCGGCAGGACCGGCCGCAGTAGATGCGCGGCTTCGTGCGTTGCTACCCCTCGAAGGGGCGATGAGGACTAGTGACCGGCCCTTCCAGGACGTACTGGGTGCCGTGTTGCTACCCGTCGAAGGGCCGATGAGGACCCGACCTCGCCCGGCAGTGGGCCGAAGAGTGGGCCGCGTTGCTACCCCTCGAAGGGGCGATGAGGACCTGGATGCGGTGGACCGGGAAGGTCTGGGCTACCACGTTGCTACCCCTCGAAGGGGCGATGAGGACCGGGTCGCTCTACAAGCTCACCACCAACGCGAAGAAGTTGCTACCCCTCGAAGGGGCGATGAGGACCTGCGCCGGACCCGCATGGGTCCCCACACACACCGCGTTGCTACCCCTCGAAGGGCGATGAGGACACCTCCGCAAGTGCGAGCCCGCCCCGAAATGGTTCGAGTTGCTACCCCTCGAAGGGGCGATGAGGACCGCTGCCGGACAGCGCGGATGCCTACTGGGGTGTGCTGTTGCTACCCCTCGAAGGGGCGATGAGGACCCGGCGCTCACGGGCACCGGGGCGGCCTTGCGCACATGTTGCTACCCCTCGAAGGGGCGATGAGGACCCGTCACCGCGTGTACCGATGCCGTGGCGATCGATATGTTGCTACCCCTCGAAGGGGCGATGAGGACCGGCTCCGATCGTGATCAGGTCCGGCTTCTCCGCCTGTTGCTACCCCTCGAAGGGGCGATGAGGACATACCTCTACCAGTGCAGCAAGTGCGGCGGCTGGACGTTGCTACCCCTCGAAGGGGCGATGAGGACCGCCTTGAGCAACGCGAGGGCGCGGCCCTTGTGGCGGGGTTGCTACCCCTCGAAGGGGCGATGAGGACCGCTCAGGCCCGGTTCGACGGCCGGGCCAGGTCTGAGTTGCTACCCCTCGAAGGGGCGATGAGGACGCCACCGCCCGATCATCCTCGGCCGGGACGTCGTGGAGTTGCTACCCCTCGAAGGGGCGATGAGGACGCCGCAGACGTCCTGCTGCTGCCGTGCGAGGCGGAGTAGTTGCTACCCATCGAAGGGGCGATGAGGACTCGCGGAGCTGGACGACCTGGACGGCGGCGCGTCGGTGTTGCTACCCCTCGAAGGGGCGATGAGGACTAGCCGCGGAGCCGGAGGTTCTGGGTGATCCCCTGCTTGTTGCTACCCCTCGAAGGGGCGATGAGGACACCGCGCCCTGCGCACCGGAAAGATCTACCCGGAGGGGTTGCTACCCCTCGAAGGGGCGATGAGGACGGGCGCCATCCCGGCGGCCGGTCCCTCTACGAGCCGTTGCTACCCCTCGAAGGGGCGATGAGGACGACATGCGGGACGGCGAGATCGTCTCCTCCATGCTGTTGCTACCCCTCGAAGGGGCGATGAGGACGCGCGCGGCGCGCGCGTTGTAGGCGAGGACGGCATAGTGTTGCTACCCCTCGAAGGGGCGATGAGGACGACCCCGATCATGGCACTCCGCAAGAGCATCAGCATGTTGCTACCCCTCGAAGGGGCGATGAGGACATCAAGGTCCCCCGAGCAGCAACGGTGAGTGCTACCCGTTGCTACCCCTCGAAGGGGCGATGAGGACCGTCGACCCCGGCCGCCATCGCCGCGTACGTCATGTTGCTACCCCTCGAAGGGGCGATGAGGACGCGCTCACGGGCACCGGGGCGACCTTGCGTACATGTTGCTACCCCTCGAAGGGGCGATGAGGACCACTCGGTTAAAGCGCTCGTCAAGACCTTCTGGAAGTTGCTACCCCTCGAAGGGGCGATGAGGACCTGTGGTGACGTCAGCGGTGGGCTTGTGGAGGACGAGTTGCTACCCCTCGAAGGGGCGATGAGGACTCCCCGAGACCTGGTACACGCCCGCATCCGTCGCGTTGCTACCCCTCGAAGGGGCGATGAGGACCCGGTCGGCGGCGTCGGCAGGAGCGCGGCGCGGGCGGGTTGCTACCCCTCGAAGGGGCGATGAGGACGTCCCCCGCCGCGTAGCAGCCCCCGACATGCACTTCGTTGCTACCCCTCGAAGGGGCGATGAGGACGCCGGGACACGATCGCGTCCACCCGGATCGAGATGAGTTGCTACCCCTCGAAGGGGCGATGAGGACCCACCTGAAGTGGACGAGCGCGGGGTGGCGAATGACGTTGCTACCCCTCGAAGGGGCGATGAGGACGTTTGGCGGCAGTGACGGGCGGACCGCGGCGCCGGCGTTGCTACCCCTCGAAGGGGCGATGAGGACCGGTGGCCAGAGGCGTGTCAGCCACAGCCACGTAGGTTGCTACCCCTCGAAGGGGCGATGAGGACCCCAGCCGAAGGTGTCCTCGAACGCCCTCTCGTAGCGTTGCTACCCCTCGAAGGGGCGATGAGGACTGCGACGGCTCGCCCACCGCCAGGAGCAGTGCGGGAGTTGCTACCCCTCGAAGGGGCGATGAGGACTGCAGCGCGCGGCCGGATACCGCCGCACCCTGGCCACGTTGCTACCCCTCGAAGGGGCGATGAGGACCCGCTTCCGCCGCCGTGCCCGTGCGCTGCTGAACCACGTTGCTACCCCTCGAAGGGGCGATGAGGACCAGTGCGCGGCATGAGAAGCGCATCGGCTTCTTCAGGGTTGCTACCCCTCGAAGGGGCGATGAGGACTGGGCGATCGTGCGGAGCGCCCGGCTGGAGTCCGGCACGTTGCTACCCCTCGAAGGGGCGATGAGGACCGTCGAGCAAGCCCAACAGGCCCGCAGCCGGGCGGTTGCTACCCCTCGAAGGGGCGATGAGGACCCGCCTGGAGGAAGAGCACGGCCTGGTCCGCGCCGCGTTGCTACCCCTCGAAGGGGCGATGAGGACGGCTCGAAGGTGTGGTTGCCGTCCTCGTCCTCATAGAGTTGCTACCCCTCGAAGGGGCGATGAGGACCGGATACTTCCCCATCGGCCGCTACGTCACCATGACGTTGCTACCCCTCGAAGGGGCGATGAGGACCGGCGAGCGGTCCGGCCAGTGCGGCACCGGTCACCCAGTTGCTACCCCTCGAAGGGGCGATGAGGACCCCACGGTAAAGATGCAGGTGACAGGGGGTAAAGGACGGCCTGGTCCTCCGGGTGTTGCAGCGGACCTCCGGTAGTGTCGCGTGCCCCGGTGTGGCGCTGCAATTTCAGGTTGGTTCGAGGCGTCACTGGGGCCCTCTTCGTTACAGCACGTCGCTCGGGGCCGGTTCGACCGCGCCCCATTCGAGACGCTGAGGGAGGGTACCGGGCGGGAAGGTGTAGACGAGGACGTTGTCGTAGGTCAGGTCGAGGACGGATTCGACGGCTGCCTGGAAGCGGCGGAGTTGGGCTGCGCTGAGTTGGCCTTCGAAGACGCTGCGCTGGACGTGGTGGAGGTACTGGCGGCAGGTTCGGAGAATGCGCGAGTTGCGTTCGGCAAGGGTGTCGTAGACGACAACTACGTACATGGAGTGGCTACCACCAGATCCTGAAGGGTTTGTAGGGGGTGCCCTCCAGGCAGTGGCGGGTCAGGGCGAGGGCATCGAGGTAGAGGAGTTCGTCGTAGGCGACGTTCCGGCCGAGGCTGCGGTGCGCGATGGTGACAGCGAACTCGTCGCGGACGGTCTGGACGACGTACTTGCGTCCAGCCTCGCTGAGCATTGCCTGGTTGCTCTGGCGGTCGAAGTGGTGCTCCTTGAGCTGGTTGCGGCCTGCGAGCCGTAGGAGGAGCCGCTCGGCGAACAGCGGTTTGAACATTTCGGCGAGGTCCAGGACAAGGGAGTGCCGTTGGCGTTCCAGGCTGCTGTGGAGGAAGGCGATGCCGCTGTGGAGCGGGGTGAGGCGTACTGCGGTGAGGACTCGCGCGTATGTGATGCCGTTGACATAGCTGATGAAGGCGTTTCCGGCGTTCTTGGGCGGTCGGCGGCTGCGCCCGCCGAGTT
The DNA here is from genome assembly GCF_026341775.1 of Streptomyces sp. NBC_00654. Taxonomy (NCBI): domain Bacteria; kingdom Bacillati; phylum Actinomycetota; class Actinomycetes; order Kitasatosporales; family Streptomycetaceae; genus Streptomyces; species Streptomyces sp. NBC_00654. Next base: position 11,357 of record NZ_JAPEOB010000007.1, read on the forward strand.
GCAGCCAGTCGGGGAGTTTCGTGTCGATGACTTCCCAGGCGGAGCGTCGGAACGTTCCTTCGGCCCCCATGAGGTGTGAGGGAGTTTCGGCTGTGGCGATCGATTCCTGAAGGACGTGGTACGGGCGGGTGAGCAGTCTGCGGTCGACGACGCGTCTGACGTTGAAGGCGGTGGCGTCCACGATGTCGCGGGCGATCTTCAGGCTGGTTCCGGGATCCTGCGCGGTTCGCGCCTGGGTGAGGACGGTCTGGCCCGAGGTGCTGGTCTCGGAGGTGAGGAGGGAGCCGGCGTAGTCCCCGTAGTAGCTGAGGAGGTGGACGTTGATGCGGTGTCGATTGAGCAGGGAGACGACTGCGGTGTTGATGTCGGTTTCGGCGCAGGCGACGATGTCGCGGACGTCGGTGATGGGGATGTGGACGTTGGCGGCGTTCTCGCGCTCGATGATGAGGGATTCGTCTTTGCGGCGGATCCGGCAGGGGTTGGTCAGCCAGTAGGTGCGGGCGGTGGCAGGCATGTCAGTCCGTCCAGCAGTAGTCGGTGAAGCTGCAGCCGCGGCAGGCGGAGAGGGCGAGTCGGCTCGGTGAGTTGGGGAGGGCAGCCACGGTGAGGACCTGGGTGATGTCCGCTTCGGCCTGGGTTGCGGCTTGCGGGGTGTAGGGGAAGCGTTGGGTCCGGCGGGTTTTGGGGTAGTGCAGTACGGCCCCTTGGGCTTCGATGCCGACGCGGTGGAGCCGGTGGCAGTAGTGGCGGCCCTGCGCTTGGTCGGCGGGGCTGGGGCGGGACGAGGATTTGACCTCGTGTACCCAGTGCTGGCCATCAATGAAGTCGAGCTGGGCTGCCCCGAGGTCGACGGGCGTGTTGCGGGTGTATGAGGTGTCGTGTGTGGCCTCGCCGAGCTGGACGGTGGCACTCAGCTGTTCGGGGCGGATGCCGCGCAGGTAGAGCCAGAGCTGGCGGGGGCAGTGGTAGAGGTACTTAATGTGAACGCCGCCGATGTCTTCCGCTTCGATCACAGGACTTCTCCTGGGCGGTAGGTCTCCTGGAGCAGGCCTTTTACGGCGAGCAGGCCAAGGACGGGGTCGTAGTCTCCGTCGATGACGCGTGTTTTGAGGTTCTTCTCGTACCGGGTGAGTCCGCCCGCCCAGTGCGGCATGGGGATCAGGTACTCGTCTGCGAGGAGTCGGCTGGTCTTCGGGTTTCCGGTGGTCTTGTCGAGGGCGGCGGCGTAGGCGTCGCGGTCGGTGCTGAGGATCGCTTCGGTGCCGTCGAATTGGGCATCGAAGTTCTCGGCGAGGGCGGAGCGGTCGTCGAAGGGCTGCCCGAACGTCAGGAACGCGTCTTCGAAGTCTCGCTGGTGGTTTTTGACGTTGATCCGCCATTGCCGGCCCCAGTCGCTGGAATACACCTGGTCGAGCCAGGTGGTGGTCAGCCTTTCGTCGACGATCTCTCCGTCGTGCCGGGTGAGGATGTCCCAGGCCAGGCGTGTGGGCGCTTCGTCATAGACTCCGTCGGCCCACAGAGCGCCGCCTCCGCCACGCCGGGGACCGTAGGTGGGTTGGTGGATGACGACGGGTGCGGGTGGCAGTGTGCCGATGCGGTTGGTGCGGCCGAAGCGCTGCAGCAGGGCCTCGAGGTCTGCGGCGGAGGTGTGGCACAGGTCCAGGTCGATGTTCAGGGAGACCTCGAGTGCCTGGGTTCCGACCAGGAGGCCGGGGCGTCTGGGGCTGCCGGCTTCGAAGCGTTTCAGGATGCCGGTTTCGATGGCGGTGCGGTCCATCCGTCTGTAGCGGGAATGCAGCAGGTAGGCGGAGTCCTTGCCGTGCAGTTGTGTGCACAGGGGTGCCAGTTCCTTGTAGAGGAGGATGGCGTCCTTGACGTTGTTGGCGACGACCAGCACGGAGCGGCCGTCGGTGAGCTGGTCGCGGATTTCGGTGATGGAGGTTTCGTCGGTGAGGTGGCTGAGGCGGGTGTGTATGCGGTGGCGGGCGGGGGTTGCGACGCTGGTGGGGGCTTCGACCAAGCTGGCCGGCTGCTGGAGGGTTTCGGTGACGAGTTCTGCGAGGGCGGTGGGCAGGGTGGCGGAGAGGACAGCGACGCGGCCTCCGGTGCGTGTCCACAGGCGCATCATGGCGAGGATCATGCCGAGGCGGCGGGTGTCGAAGGCGTGCAGTTCGTCCAGGATGAACACGGAGTTGGTGCTGTCCATCAGGATGCTGGAGTGGACGGGGCCGGCCAGTGCTCCGCGCATGAGTTGGTAGGGGGTGCCGACGCGCACGAGTTCGAGGAAGTTCTTCGTCGCTTCGGCTCGTGAGTGGGCTTTGGCTGCTGTGTCGGTGCGGTCCTCGTCCTCGCCGCAGCCGTCGGCGAGGGAGCGGGCGAGATGGTAGGAGGCGGCCTTGGAGTGGGCGACTCCGATGCCGTCCGGTGTGTCGAGTTCTTTGCGCAGACGGTCGGACATCGCGTTGATGCTGGCCAGGTAGGGGAGGACATAGAAGATCCGGGGGGTGCCGCCGGTGTGTGCGGTGAGGTCGTCGATCTGGGTTCTGGCCCAGAGCAGGGAGCCCTCGGTCTTGCCGCTGGCGGTCCATGACCTGAGCAAAAGGTGGCCGTGAGTGTCCCCGGCCATGTCCTGCTGAGGGCGGACGGTATGGCCTTTCGCGGCCAGCCGTTCGGTGAGGCGGGCACGGTAGTCCGCGGTCAGTGGGTGGCGTTGGTGGAGCGAGGCGTGGGCGGAGGAGAGGTGATCGGCCATGGTCACCGCTCCGAGGAGAAGGACGGCCAACAGGCCGTCGCTGTCTTCTTCTCCGAAGCCCAGGGGCTGTGACCAGCGGTGCAGGAGGTCTTCGAAGAGCTCGTGCGCTTTCGTCGTGAGCTCGCGGAGGTCTGCGGCAGGGACTTCTCTGTCGACGGGCAGGGCGCTGGCGCGTGCGGTGTGGTGCACCCAGTTCATCAGGTGGGTGAGTTGCTGCTCGTCGGCGGGGAGGAACCTGGCAGCGAATTCCTCGGCACTGTCGGTGCCGTACTGGGTGAAGACGGGGAGCTTACGCGCGTCGGCGCCTCCGGTGAATGCGCGGTGGTGGCCGGCTACGGCTGTGGCGATCCAGCGGCGTTCGTGAGCGGGGCGGTCGGCGAGGAGGAGGCCGATGAAGCCCAGGGAGAGAACCTCGTGGCGTTCCCCCCAGATGCGGGCGGGTTCGGGGGTGTTGCCGATCATCCGCTGGAAGCCTTGCGGGAGTTTCCCGGTGTCGTGGAGGAGGGCGGCGAGTGCTGCCCACGTCCAGAATTCTTCCGGGAGGCCGGGGATGCGGCCTACTCGTTTCTGGATGTGCAGCACGGCGTGCAGTGTGTTTTCCAGGTGGGTGGTCAGTAGCTCGCCGGGGGTCTTGAGCTTTCCCGGTCTTGTGAAGGCGGAGCTCTTGGCCCGCAGATCATTCATGTGTGTCCCAGGTGTGACGGACCTCGCCCTGTCGTGAGGGCCCGGTCCGAGGCAGGTTTCGGTGCGTCAGGGGGCTGTTGTCAGTTGGACGGGATGCACGGGTGGCAGCAGAGCGATTGCCTGGCCGTCGGCGGTCACCAGGCCTGTGTCGATCCGGGTGTCGGAGCCGGCAGCCGAGTATCGGTAGCCGTCCCACTTTGTGCGGGAACGGTCGTGCGCGATGGCGGTAGTCAGGCGCATCCGGGTGCCTGTGGCCCGTGGGAGATCGTCGGGAACGATGGCATGTCCTTGTGCTCCTGGTCCCGGAACGAGTCCGGTGCGGCGGGTCCGGGCTGCGGCCAGGTCCTGGCTTCGCCCCAGCCGCAGCGGCCAGACGGGGCGGCGCAAAGCCCGCTCCCAGAGGCTGAGGTCCTCGGTCAGCCAGACGGTGAGGGTGGTCAGGGCAAGGAAGTCGCGGTCCTTGATGGTGATGTTGGTGGACGCGCCCCGGCTGCCGAGCGGGTGATAGGTCTCCAGGTCGGTGCCGGATCCTGCGGCGCGGAAGCTCATGGCGAAGCGGGTGGGCTCCGGTACTCGGTCCCAGCTCCCGGCCGCGGCGGCCAGCAGGCCGCCGACCGTGGACGGCGGTGGGCAGGGAAGTCCGACCTGCAGCCCGGAGTAGAGAGGGTTGCGGAAGCTGACGACCGGGGTGGTGATGACAATTTCCAGGGCCTGGGTCATGGATCGCTTTCCTGTGCCGGGGGCGGAAGGGGTCCCCTCGTAGGGGCGATGGCTCGGTCCTACAGTGCTGGGCTGTCGTCGAACCAGCTGTCGTGGTCGCCGTCGACGAACTCTGCGGCGAGGGTCGCGAGGACTGTGCGCGGGTGTCCCAGGATGAGCTTGTCTTCCTTGATCAGGTCCGCCAGGTCGGTACGGGCCCGGTCGCGCTGGTCACCGAGGAAACCGGGTGCCCAGCCGATGCGGACCGGGCCGTCGAGCTCGTCCTCCCACGCCTTCAGCTCTTCACGCAGGATGTCGGCGTCGAAGTGTGTCCTGCGGTCCCGTTCGCGGATGACACGAGTGAATGGGTTCGTTCCGCCCTTGACCGGCGCGAGAATGATGAGCCCCGGGGTCCGGTCACCGTAGTGGGCGGACCGCTTGGCTCCGCCCTTCACCTCGGCCATGGTCCGCAGCAGCACCGCGACCCGGCGTCGTCGCTCACCGATCGGCAGCTGCACGCACTGGACTCCGCGCAGTGCAACTTCCTCGGCCTCACCGGCGAGCAGCTCGGCGGCGAGTGAGGGGGCGAGCGCAGCCTTGATGGTTTTCCCGCCGGTCTCGAAGGTGCCGACCCGCGGCAGGTCCAGCAGCAGATCACCGGCCAGGTCCGCGGTGTACATCTCGTGCTCGTGGATGACGGGATTGGTGCCCGGGCCGAAGTCCCTGCTCATCGTCCCGAAGTCCATCACCGGCCGGTTGGGGACAACGGCGACCAGCGTCCCGGTGGCCAGCACCGTGTCACGCATGAAGGTCTTCGACTCTCCCTTCTTCGCCCCCTTGTCATCCGCCTTGACCGCGATCATGTAGCCGAACAGGTCGTCATCGAGGAACTGATCGGGCCGGCCCTTGGTGTAGGCCTGCTGCTTCTTTCCCTCACCACTGCGGACCACCGGGGAGAGTGGCTCGCCGCTGGGCATGGAGTCGCGCAGCCAGCGCCGGGCGGCCTGGGCCGACACGTACGGAAAGACCTCACGGCCCGCGGTGAACTGCTTGACCATGCCGCGGTTGTCCTCACCACGCCCGTTGTTCGGAGCACCGGCCTTGATCTGCAGAACGCTCTGGCCCACCAGGTATGTCATCGTCCTACCTTTCTAGTTCTCTTGGTTGTCGGCGAGGTTCGCGGCCACATCCGCGATGTCCTTGAGTTCATCGGCTGATCCTTCGGGCTCCCAGCCGGCCTCGACCAGCGCCTCCATCACCGCGAAGACGAGCAACCGGCGGTGCGACCAGGCGTTGTCGTCGTCGAACAGCAGCCGGTAGTCCTGCACAGGAAGCAAGGTCTGCGGCATGCCGGCGGGGCGGGTCTTGAGAAGCCACTGAACGCTCTGAGAGCGGAACCAGCCGTACAGGTTCCCTCCCTTGGCGTTGGCTCGCATGAAGCCTCCGAAAGGGCCCGGCCTGGAGTCCTGGCCCAGTAGGGCAGCGAGCCGACGGGCCAGGTCCCTGATCCGGGCGACTTCCTTCTCGTCCATGTTCAGCACCTCGATGCAGTAGGAGTACACAATCGGGGTCATCCCGGTTACCTCTGCCGGGATGACCCGCCTGGCGGAGACCTGGTTCAGCAGGTGGGCAGTCGTACGGCGGAGAATCTCAGTGGTGTCGCCGAAGGCCCGCTTGGCCAGGAACGCCTCGCCCGGGACGCCTTTGGCTGCCTGCGCCGCCACCAATGTCGCGTAGCCGGCGCGGCGGTCCGTCCGGGTGTTGGTGGAACGCAGCCATTCCGCGATGGGCTGGCTCATCTCCTGTGTCTGCAGGAGTTGTTCCTTGTTGGAATTGGACAGCGCGATCAGCTCCACACCGGAGTGGATCCGCTGACCGTAGGTCCGCACGGCGCTGAGCACCGCCAGCTCATGGGCGTACGGGCCGGGCTTGGTCTTCACCGGTGGTGTCTGTGCTGCGGCCAGGGTCCGTTGGACAGCCATCTGGGTCGTGGGGGCCAGGAAGGTGTCGTCCCAGGAATGGATTGCCGTCGCCCGGCCGCCGGCCAGTGCGGCCCCGTAGGGGAAGGCCCAGAGACTGGCTACGCAGGGGTAGCACAACGGGGTTCCCTCGTGGCCGGGCGCGGTGGTGTTGCGGTGCTCGACGCTGGCGCCGAGCGGGATGTCGACCTTGCCGAACCACTTGCACGCCGGGCGGTCACAGTAGGCGCAGGGTGCTCCTGGCCATTCGGCCGGAGCAGGCCGGGCTCGCCACTGCTTGATCAGTTCGCGGCGTTCTGGTGGGCTTTGCTTGGCCCGTGCTGTCGGGTTGATCTTGGAGTTCGGCCAGAGCATGTAGCTGGTGCTGAGCCAGAAGCCGCCGGGGTCTGCAGCCTTGTGCACATCCGTGGTGGCCAGCAGGTGCCGGGTCATCGTGTCCAGCGCCGCTTCGAACTGTTTGGCGGACAGTTGCTCAGGGTGTGAGGCCTTTGCCAGGGTGGCGAGCGCGAAGGCTCCCACACGTTGCAAAGGGCTCGCGGTAAGCAGCACCTGATGCTGCAGGTGAGAAACGTCGGTCATCTCTCCTCCTCTCCAGGAGGTCTGGGTGCGGTAGGGGTGTTTGAACGGGGGCGTGCCGTCCGGTGGCCTTGTTACGACGCGCGTCAGTACCTGTTCGCTACTCCGGAGACCTTTGGGGTGCGGTGATGCCGATGTTCACGGCCCTGAGCAGCAGTGCGGGCCACGGACACGGCACTCGGCGCGGCGCGGCCACTACGGACAACCTGTCCTGTAGTAGGCGCGTGTGTCCCGCTCCGCGAGGCCGATCTCTTGTGTGGCCGGTGAGCGGTTGCTCAAGACGTGAGTATTCGGCGCGGTCCGGCTGCCGAAGCGTCTCCTGAACTGCCGTGAAACGTTGTTCGCCGTCGTGTCCAGAGCGAGCCTGGCCGCACGAGGGTGGCTCACGAGTTCGGCACCGGTCAGGTTCCTGCCGCTGGTCGCCTACGAGCTGATCCAGCCCATACCGGCGGAATTGGCCTGCCCCACGCCCCAGCTGTGCAGGGCCGAGAGTGTCTCCGGCGGCCCGGAGAGCGCAACCTCGACGCAGGCTCCGGGCTTCTTCCCACCCGGGCCGCTCGCGCTGCTCACGGCGAAGGATCGCTTCGGACCGGCCCATGTGACGTCTTCAAGGGTCAGGTCCGGGTCCAAGCCCAGCGTCTCCGCTTTACGACGGAGGTTCCCCTCGACATAGACATCCCACTCAGGCTCGCCCGGCAGGCACCATGCCTGACGGGTCGTGCGGGCACCGGAGGCGTCCATGCCGGATGCCTTCATCACGACTGGGGTAGTGGTGCGGAACACCGCACGTCCCGAGGGGAAGGCGGGAGCCTCCACAGGCTCGACATCGTCAACGATGAAGGCGGCCGGCCCCCAGGCGATGACCGACGTCGAGGACAGAGCCGCAGCCCATCCTTCGACAACTTCCGACAACGGGCTGCCGAGCTCCAGAACGCCGGGCCCACCCGTGGCGTAGAACCCATGACGTTTCCTCGCCGCAGGAAAACTCGGCGCTGAGTACCCGAAAGGCACCATTCCGTACGGGCCGCATCCCCCTGCGTGCAGAGACGCTCCCAGTTCCGGTGCCGCACGTTCCAGCAGGAAGTAGGCAAGGGCCCGGCCGGGACTCAGGACGTGATCCCAGCCGAGCTCACGAGCCGCCGTATGAAAGGTCAGACGTAACCGCAAAACACGCACCTCGAATGCTCAGGAACCTTCTCACCAGCGGCGGAACGGCGCGCTGGCCCTGTTGTCAGTGGCGGCTGCGATAGTGCCCCCATGAGGTTCGCGACCGCTTGCGCACTGGCTGCGGCAAGAGCCTAAGGCTGAATCTGAAGCCCAATCACCAATCGGCAGAAAATATCCTAAAAGGCAGATAGGTCACTGGGTGATGGTGCATCATGCCCCCTCGCCCGACCGAACTACGGCGGGAGAGTTCGACGTCGACGTCGTCCTCATCGACCCTCCGGCGACGTACGGTCGCCTGACGGTCACGGCCCCCGTGCTCCTGGACGAAGAGACCGAGGGCGCGGTCATCCCGCCGGTGCTGCGCACCTACAAGGAGGCCGACGTGCTGCTCCGCCTGGAGAAGAAGCTCAAGGAGATCAGCGAGCGCCCCATGTACCAGCGGCGCGGAATCCGGCCGCAGATGAAGTACGTGATGGCCTGCGCCGCTCCCACAGCCTCGTTCGGGACCGAGGAGCACTGGGAGACGTTCAACGAGCTCAAGGAGGAGTACGGCGACATACTGCTGCCGCCAGTGCACTGGTCCGGTGTCGCCACCAAGATCTATCGCAGCGAGTGCGCGGTGCCGATCCTCTCGCCGAATTCTCGTCCGTCTCAGGACTATGCGAAGGTCGCTACAGCGCTGGGCTTCCCGCACCGCTGAGGTCTACTTTCACGCGTGAAAGTAGGGGCCCGCTGGGCCCGAAACGCAAAAGGCCCGTACTCCCTGCGGCGTTCACAGAGGTACGGGCCTTCGTGTTGGTCGGGCTCAGACAGCAGTCGCCCGGGAGTCTGTTCTGTGTGGAGAGGGCGGCCGTGGAGTAGGCCGCAGCGTGCGGGGTGTCGGGGTGGACCAGCGCGACGGCGATCAGGTCGGGGCCGTGGTCGTCGCCGGGCCGGGTGTGGGCGCGTTCCACGAACGGCCCGACGCGCACGGCGATGTCCTGGGCGCCGCCGGGTGTCCAGGGCTTCGAGTTGCGCAGGGCAGCGAGCATTGCGCGGGCATGGTCGACGACGGCCTGGTCCTCGGGGGTGAGAGCAGTGCCGGGTGCGTGACCGCAGCGGCGGAAGAAGGGGCGCTTCATCGAGTTGGCTCCTCGGAGGTGGGGTGCGGGGTGGCCGTCGGCATGGCAGGGCTCAGGTAGCGGGCTGCGGTGTTCACGAAGTTGTCGTGGGCGACCTTCGCGGCCTCGCGGGCCTCGGTGAGCCGCTGTTTGGCCGCCTCACGGTCGGTGCCGACCGCAGCGGTGGGGACCGTCTGCCGGATCGCGTAGGTCAGCGTGATCATGCGGTCGGCGGCGGCGCGCACGGCCTGGTCCTCGATGAGGACGCGCAGGACGACCAGTGGGCGGGTGATGGCGCTGCGGGTCATGTGGCTCTCGCCGCGCAGGGTCTCGATCCGGTCGGCGCTGGCGCCCTTGAGGACGGCGTCACCGCGCCTCCACATCGTCGTGCGGTGGTCGCTGGCGGCGCAGGCGAGCGCGGTGACGGCCTCCAGGCGGTCACGGCGGATCGCCTCGCCGTGGCTGGCACGGACGCCTCGTTCGGCGGCGCGCTCCTGAAAACGGCCGGAGACGATCGCACCCAGCAGGGTGGCGACGATGGCGAGGGCGGCTGTGATGAGGGTGGGTAACACGCGGGTCCTCTCGATGCGCTGACGTGGCGGGAAATGAGGAGCGCCGCGCCCCGGCGTTCCGGTCGGGGCGCGGCGCTTGGTGCTTGTGGCGGTGTCTCAGGAGGCCGTGGCCGCGCGGAGGATTTCGGCGTGGTCGAACGCCAGGTGCTTCGGAAGCTGGTTCAGGGGCCACCAGCGGGCGTTGCGGGCGTCGTCCCCGGCAACGATCGGGGTGTCGGCGGGGACGATGGCGGCGTACGCGACGGTGACGTACCGGCCGCGCGGGTCGCGGCCGGGCTGGTCGAAGACGCCGATCTGACGCAGGTCGTCGGCGGCGACGTGGACACCGGTCTCTTCAGCCAGCTCCCGGGCCGCTGCTGTACGGCTCGTCTCTCCAACGTCGCAATGGCCGCCCGGCAGGGCCCAGGCGCCTTCGTGCGGCGCCCAGCCCCGCTCGATCAACAGGACGTCACCGCCGGGTGTCAGGGCCACCACGTCGGCGGTGTAGCGGATGGTCTCGAAGGTCTCGGTCTCGGTGTCGGTCATGTGCACCTCTCGGTGGGACGGGTTGGTGGATGGTGTCGGTGACCACGAGGAACTGGTCACGGCAGGAAGCCGGGCAGTTGCTGGAACACGCGGTCCAGCAGGTCCGGCGTCGGCTTCCAGGGCACGACCTGCCCGCGTGCGGGGACGGGCAGGGGCAGCTCCCGGACGTCCTGGAGCACGAGGTGCCAGGCGCCCGGGTGCGCCCACTGCGTGCAGGGCGGCGCTCCCTCGGGGTCCTGGTGGCAGTCGGTGATCCGGGCGATGCCGACGACCGCGCCGGTGACCATCTCGCGGTCGCGGATCGTGCGGCCGACCAGCGGGAGGCGCAGGGCGGGCCGGTCGATGGTCCTGCTCGTGTGCAGCAGGACCCAGCCGGTCCGCCACCGGCCGGGCCGGTTCTCCACCGTCTTGGCACCGGCGAGGATGCAGGCCGCGTACGGCTGCCGGATGCTGATGCCGCGGATCCAGTCGCCCTCGGGCAGGGTCACGGTGCTCATGCGGCCCGCCCCCACACGCTGGTGCCCGGCCGTCCGGCCCGGCGCCCGTTGATGGACGGCACCGTGACGTGCTGCGCCGTCGCGAGGGCCGCGCGGCCGGAGTGCTTGCCGTCGTAGAGGGCGGCATCTGCGGCCCTCTGCAACACGGTCAGGTCGCAGGAGCCGACCGAGGCCGGGGTCGCGGCGCCGACCGAGGCGGCGACGTCGACGGTGCGGCCGTCGTCCAGGGTGACCGGGGTGTGCAGCATCCGGACCAGCTGCTCCAGGCGGTGTGCAAGGCGGTCGGGGGTCAGCTCCAGGACCACTGCGAACTCATCGCCCCCGAGCCTGCCGATCGCTGCGCGCGGGCCCGCCCACGCGGTGAGCCGGGCTCCGATCGCAGCGAGGACCGTGTCCCCGGCCGCGTGGCCCATGCCGTCATTGATCTGCTTGAAGTGGTCGGCGTCGACCATCACCACGGTCACCTTGTCGCCGTGGCGGGCCAGGAGCCGGCGGGCGCGGGCGGTGTAGGCGTCGCGGCGCAGCAGGCCGGTCAGCGGGTCGCGGCGGCTCGCGGCGATCTTCTTGTGCAGGGCGATGGCGTGGACGGCCCAGCCGGTCAACGGCACGGCTGCGGTCGTCAGGAGGAGTGTGCGCTGCCCGAACCGGGCCTGTGTGCGCAGGACGGAGCCCATACTGGTGTCTCCCTCTCGTCTCGTACGGGATGGGGAACCCGGGGCGGTCGACTGGTTTTCCGGCCTTTGGCGGCCGTCCCGGGGCGAATTCACATCAGGCTGTTGGGGTTGACCCACGCCTTGGTGGTGGCCTTGTGCCAGTCCAGGACCCAGCCGGGGCGCAGGCCGCGCGCGACCCATCCGTCGCTGGAGTCATCGGGGGCCGGGCGGCCGGCGGACATCTGCTGCACGGCCCGGTCGTAGGCGTTGTGCGCAGCGGCCAGGGCATCGCCCGGTCCGGCGGCGCGGCCGGTGAAGACGTGAAGACCTCGCCGTTCCTGGTCCGTTGCGTGGTGTATCGGGATGTCGACCTCGTATCGGCGCATGACGTCCATCTCCTTCCGTACTGAGGGACCACCGCGACCGCCCCGGCCTCCGTCGTGCGGGAGGCCGGGGCGGCACGGAGCGTCCGTCAGGCGCGGTAGGTGGGCGGGCGGATTCCGGCGCGGAGTTCACGGATGATCGAGCAGGGGCCCTTGGTGGCGCAGTACGCGTCGTCGGTGTCCGGGAGGGCGTTGCCCGTGGTTCCCCACATGTCGCGGGCGGCCGCGTTCACGGCGCGCAGCATCTCGCCGTTGTTGGGGCGGCAGGAGCTGTTCGTGTCGCCGACGCCTTGCCGGGCGGCGCTGATGAGGTGCTGGCGGGCCTGTCGGGCGGCCCAGCGTCGGCTGCTGGGGCCGGTGTTCTCGTGCACGTGCCCGCAGTCGTGGAACGTGTCCAGGTGGCAGCCGGTGCAGTGGTAGGTGACCAGCTGCTGAGGCTCGCTGTCGGGAAGCCACTTGCCTTCGAACTCGTAGACGATGACCTCGGCACCTGGGATCTCGGTGTGCGCGAAGGCGGTGACGAGGCCGACGCCGTCCGCGATCCCACCGCGCGCCTTCACGTTCCAGAAGACGCGGGGGAGGAAGTCGTCCCAGCCCTTGCCGTGGGGCCACTGGGCGTACATGACGCCCTGCGAGGCGTCGAAGGTCGCCTTGCCGTTGGTGTTCTCGCGCTGGTACTGCTCGATCTGTGCGATCGATCCGAAGTACGTCGCGCTGAACTCCTCGGACTCCAGGAAGATCAGCCCGTAGCCCTCGGGGCGGGTGTCGTGGCCGTTGTCCTTCAGGGTCTCGACCATGTCCTCGTAGCCGGGGTTGCCCGGGGCGATGGTGCCGACGAGCGGTAACCGGTAGCGGTCGCAGCTGGTGACGTGGGCCGGGTTGGTCTCGCTGACGTTGTGCGCGGTGCCGTACGTGTTCGTGATCGTGATGCTCATGGGTGGGTGTCCTTCCCGGGGAAGCAGCGGGTGCCCGGCGTGGCCGGGGCGCGGCGGGTTCTGGCTGTTCGGCGAAGCGTCGGCGGCACGACTCACTCGCGGACCGCGGCCGCGTACTGCGCTTCCAGGTCGGCGCGGCCCTCGGGGTCGTGGTCCTGGTCCTCGTCGGTGTTCGGGCCGTGGACGGTGCAGACGATGTCCTGGTCGTAGTCCAGGTCGCCGTTCAGCGCCCGGAACAGGCAGGTGACGCTGTAGGCGGGTACCCAGGCGTAGCCGGTGCACTTGTAGTCGTGCGGGCACGGGACGGCGACGTCGAACCCGTAGTCGCCCTCGCCGTCGACGTTCGGGCGGAACGCGAGGGTGAGGTACATCTGCCCGAGGCGGATCTCCGCGACGCGGTCGCCGCCGACGATGTTCGAGCCGTCCTTCCACCGCCACAGAGGCAGGATCTCCGGGCCGAACACCCGGCGGGGGAGCAGCAGATCACCGAGGCAGTCGCCGTTGTCCAGTCCGAGGTCGGCCTGGCGCTTCTCGCTGAGCCGCTCCAGGAACGGCAGCAGCTGGTAGAGGCTCTCGGAGTAGGCGACCTCGGTGAAGCCTTCCGACTTGAGGCCACGCCGCTGGGAGTTGACCATGTCCTGCCGCTGCCGGATGACGGCCTCTTCCGGCACGCGGCGGTTGGCCGGCCGCGCGCCCTGCCGGTCCACGCACACCGTGCCGGGCGTGGAGACCATGAGCGCGATGGGGAGCATGTCGTGCCGCTTGGCGGCGGCGATCAGTGGCTCCCTGGAAGCGCTGGTGACGTTTGTGGCGTCGATGACCGTGAACAGCCGTCGGCGCATCCTCGCCTCCAGGAGCAGGTGCAGGGCGGCGACCGCGTCGCCGGTCGCGTCCTGGTCGCCCGCGTCGTCGCTGACGACCTCCCGCAGCGCGTCCAGGGACAGGACCTGCGAGGCGGGCCAGGTGTTCGCGATGGTGGTCTTCCCGGCTCCGGAGGGGCCGATGAGGACGACCAGGCTGTTCTCGGGCATCTGCGGGTAGTACGGCGCGGTCATACGGATCTCCTTGTGGATGAGGGGTGCCGGGCAGCCCGGATGAGGCGCTGCCCGGCGTTGTCGGTGAGCAGGACGGCGGCTTCGTGCGGCGCCGTCAGCGGACGATCATGTGGTTGGGGTGGCCGTTGTTCATGTGGTCCACGCACTGCGGGCAGTCCTCGCGTGGACCGAGCCCGGCGTGCGCCTGACGGCTGGCGTAGGCGTGGAACCAGCACTGGGTGCACTGCCCCTTGGGCGGGTTCTCCGCCTTGGTGTTCGCCATCTCAGCTGCCTCCCTGCGGGTGGAGGGCGCGGGCAGCCCGGATGAGGCGCTGCCCGGCGTTGTCGGTGATCAGGGCGGCGGCTTCGTGCAGCGGGCACGAGGCATCGCCGTCACGGTCGGGCTCGACCTGCTCGGCACGGCGCGCGGCGACGGTGAGCAGCTGCGCGACGGACGCCATGAACCCGCCGGGGCGGATCGGTATCCTCGATGAGCTCGCGCAGGATCGCGGCGAGCTCCTCCTGGTCGACGTCGTCGGCGCTGAGGTCGTCCTCGATCTGCTGGAAGGCCAGAGAGGCGATCCCGACCGAGGCGCGTACGCGTTCCAGTCGCATCCGGGGCCGACTGGTCACCGGGGGGTGGCCTTGGTCGTGGCGATGAGCGCGGCGACGGTCTCCCAGCCGTGGTGCCAGGAGTTGTCGAGCTGGAAAGCACCGTTCATGCCGTGCGAGGCCAGCTGGTAGAAGTTGGTTTTGCCGGTCTTGTCGGCGAGCTTCTCCAGAACCCCGTGGCCCGGGACACGGCGGTCCGCGATGTAGTGCGTGCCGAAGGACAGGGCGAGCGCGGCCGCGGCCGCGCCGGGGTGGACCCGGATGCCCAGGGCGCGGGCCCCGAGTCCGGCGACGATCGCCTGCGTGGCCGTGTAGGTGAGGCAATGAGTCAGGCATGCCTTGCGGCCGTCGGCGGTGCCGTGGGTGGTCTTGGCCTTGGTTGTCGGGTTCTCGTAGGTGACCGGGTGGTCGTCGGAGGCGCCCTTCACCTGGGCACAGAAATCCGACTGGATCCAGAAGTCGCCGGCGGCGCTGGCGGCGCGGGTCAGTCCGAGCAGGGCACCGAAGATGGCGGGACGGTGAGCATGCATGCTGGTGTTCTCCTGATCTCGAATTCGGGTGAAGGGAGCGGGGCGGCCGGCCTCTTTGCCGATGCTGCGGTCGACCCCGTGTGTGCGGCTGCGCCCCCGGCCTACGTGGCCGGGGGCGGAGTCCGTTTCAGAACGGCGGTTCGTAGGCGGTTGCGGGCAGCGGCAGGAGCCGGATACGGAGCTCGCGCCGGTTTGCCCAGCAGTCGCACGCCTGCATCTCCGGGAACAGGCCGCTGGTCCACCGGCCGCCCGCGCCCCGGCAGTCGGGGCAGGAGCGGCGGGCGGCGGGCGTGAGGTGGATGCGGTGGCGGTCGGCGTACAGCGTCCAGTGGCCGGCTTTGAGGACGGCGGCGGCCGCGGCGACCGTGACGGGCACGGCGGCCGCGACCAGGGCCGCGGTTCGGGCGCGCACCGTCAAGGCCGGTCGAAGGGCTGGACGGTGAAGCGGACGCCCTGCCCGGAGTCGGCGGGCGCCGCGGTGAGGAAGCCGGGGTCGGCCTGCGCGATGCCGCCCAGCAGCGCCTTGATCCGGTCGGTGGGGCGCTGAAGGTCGACGCGGAGCCCGTCGAAGTCCGAGAGGCGCACCGGGTGCGGGGACGTGCCGTAGCGGTGGGCCCACAGCCGGGTGCGGATCAGCTTCGCGGCCTCGGTGTCGTCGGGACGGGCGGGGATGCCGCGCGGCATCGCCCGGCAGGCGGCGGCGTGCGCGTTGGCGGCCGTGGCGGCCTCCGCCTCCGTCATCACGGTGCCCGCAGTGTTGCGGTCCGCGCGGTGGGTGCAGCCCAGGCACGCGGCGACGTAGCGCGGCGTGCCGTGGTCGGTGTCGGCGGTGTAGACGAGGACGGTCGCGCCCTCCAGCGCCCGGTAGCGCTGGGAGACGATCGTGCCCTCCGGCGTCCACGTCTCGGGGACGGCAGCGGGGGCGGTGCGGGTGAACAGCGACACGGTGATTCTCCTTCGAGGGTTCGTTGATCAGGCGGCGAGCCGGTGGGTTACCGGGCCGTAGTGGTGAAGTACGTGTCGGGGCTGGGTTCGTAGCCCCGTGCGCAGGGGTCGCAGCAGCCCTGGGTGCGCAGCGGTACTGGCGCAGAGCACTTGTTCCGTGGCTGTCGTATTCCTGCGGCCACGGTCACGGCCGGGGAGCGTTCGCTGAACTCTGCGGCCGTACGGACGAATTGGGGCCGGGGAACCTTGGGGCATAGGTTGACGGCATGGTGGAGGGGGCGAACTCCGCGGCGCAGACCATGCCGCAGGAGCAGCAAAAAAGGGGGCGGCATGCCGCCCGGCGGAAGAAGGACAAGGGCGGACTGGCTCGTTCGTCCTTGCTGATGGCTGTTGGCACGGTGGTGTCACGGGCGACGGGACTGATCCGCCAAGTGCTGCAGGCCGCAGCGCTGGGAACGGGCTTGCTGGCCAGTACGTACAACACGGCGAACACCGTGCCCACGAGCCTGTACACGCTGCTGATCGGTGGCGCGCTCAACGCCGTGTTGGTGCCGCAGCTGGTCCGGGCCAGGGCAACGCAGCCCGATGGCGGACGCGCTTACGAGCAGCGTCTGGTCACCCTTGTGGTCTGTGTACTGGGTGTGGGCACGGCGCTGGCGGTGTGGGCGGCGCCGCAGATCGTGGGCCTGTACATGCGGGACACCCCGGACAGTCACGAGGCGTTCGAGCTGACGGTGACGTTCGCGCGGTTCCTGTTGCCGCAGATCTTCTTCTATGGGTTGTTCAGCATCTACGGGCAGGTGTTGAACGCTCGCGAGAAGTTCGGCGCGATGATGTGGACCCCGGTACTGAACAACGTGGTGCTGGTCGGCATGTTCGCCGCCTATCTGGGGCTGCTGACGGTTCCCGACCGGGTGGAGGACATCACCTCCGACCAGGTGCAGTTGCTGGGGATCGGGACGACAGCAGGAATCGCCGTGCAGGCCTTGGCACTGATCCCGTTCGCGCGGGCGGCCGGTTTCCGTTTCCGCCCGCGGTTCGACTGGCGAGGCACCGGCTTGGGCAAGAGCGTCCATGCGGCGAAGTGGACGCTGCTGTTCGTCTTGGCCAACCAGGTGGCGCTGACGGTGGTCACGAATTACGCCAATGCCGCCGACCAGGAGCTGCCGCAGGCCGGCGCGGGCTACTCGGCCTACACCTACGCGCAGACCATCTGGATGCTTCCGCAGTCGATCGTGACGGTGTCCCTGGTCACGGCCCTACTGCCGCGCATGAGCCGGGCCGTCGCCGAGGGGCGCATCCCGGATCTACGCGCGGACCTGTCCCGGGTGCTGCGGATCAGCGGCGTGGTCATCGTGCCCGCCGCGTTCCTCTTCCTCGCCCTGGGCCCGCAGATCTCCTCGCTGCTATTTGCCCACGGGGCGGCAGACGCCGCCTCGGCCCGCCCGCTGGGGTACATGCTGCAGGCGTTCGGACTCGGGCTCATCCCGTTCTCCGCCCAGTACCTGCTGCTGCGCGGCTTCTACGCCTTCGAAGACACCCGCACGCCGTTCTTCATGGCCGCCTGGATCGCGGGCGTGAACATCGCCCTGGCCACCGCCTGTCACATGCTGCTGCCGGCCCGCTGGGCGGTCGTTGGCATGGCCGGCGCCTACACCCTCTCCTACGTGGCCGGTCTCGCACTCACCGCGCATCTGCTGCGCAAGAGGCTTGGGGGCCGCATCGACGACGGCGGCCTGCGCCGCACCTACGTAAAACTGTTCTGCGCCGCGGGCCCGGCTGCAGGGCTGGGCTGGGCTGCAGCGCGTGCATGTGCGGGTCTCGGAAGTGGAACGTGGCCTACGGCCGTCGCACTGGCTACCGGGGCGCTGGCGACAGCCGTGGGATACCTCCTTCTCGCCCGGCTGATGAAGGTCAACGAGTTGCGTCGCCTGCCCGGGATGCGCTGAGTCCAGGCAGACGAAGCGAGGAAGCGTGCTTCAGGGACGGTCCTGCGCGGCTGGCGATGTAGTCGAGCCAGTCCCGCTTGGCATATCCGGTCCAGCGAGTGGAATTGCTGATGCTGGTGCCGGTGAAGTCGGCGAGGACAGATGCTGGTAGATCGGTGGCCAGCGCGAGTCGAGCACTGTTCCGGCTGGCGAGGGGCGCAATGCCGTGTCGGCGGAGCTTCAAGTAGAGGTAGGTGGCTCCGAGAGCGCGGGCGGGCTCCTGCCCGGGGAACAGCCATGGTGTTGTGCTGGCCGTCTGGTCGAGGTGCCAGCGTTTCTGGCGCTGGTCGCGCAGTGCGCGGACCAGCTGGGCGACTTCGGGTGGCAGCGGAAGACGATGACCGTTGAGGTTGAGCGCCACCACCGTGCCGTTGTCGATGATGTCGTGCACGGTGAGTTCCAGCAGTCGGGTGTGCTGCAGCCCGAACAGGAGTGTCAGGGCGCCGGCCGTGCGGACATCGAGAGGCAGTGCATTGTCGTCGAGACACCGGTGCAGTTGTTCGGCCTGGTCCTCGTCCGTGCTGAAGACGCTGGGTGCGGCGACGGGGACCCGTGGGACTACGAGCTCGCCGACCAGGCCCCGGCCTCTCGCCCAGGTGACGAAGGCACGCACCTCACGACGTTTCTCAGACCCTTCCTCCAGCCACATCTCGAGTTCTGGCTGTGTGAGCTCCCCGAGAGGGATGCCGTGCTCGTCGAGCCAGCCCAGCAGTTCCACGGCTCGGCGCAGCCGCGATCGCATCTGGTGCTGCGTGCTGGCGCGTAGCGGGCGGTGCCGGTGGGCCCGGCGGATGCGGTGCAGCAGGTACCAGTGGGTGAAGGGGGTGAGGAACTTGCGCTGGGGGAGTGGTGCCTGGGTCAAGAGGGCGTCTGCCCAGCGGGGCAGGGCCTCCAGTCGGTCGTCCCGCGGCGGCAGCACCGCAGCGGCGATGAGGACGTCGCGGATGTATCGAGTGGTCGGCGTGTTGGGCAGGTCGTCGAGCTGCTGGTGGGTGAACTCCTCATCAGAAGCACCAAGTTGAGACAGGAGAGCTGGCACTCCGTCGCGGGTCAGCCAGTACGCCACTCGGCGGGGCGGCCGGTCGGCCTGTCCGGTCCTCGCCACCCCTGCCGGGGGGCGAGGACCAGGCGGAGCGACCGGAGGTCAGCCTCGGAAGGGGCAGCCGGTGTGCTGGTCGGCGGTTACGGCCGGGGCCGGGACGTGGATCTCGGGCCGGACGGCGACGGTCGCCGGGCGGGTTGCGGGGCGACGCAGGGTCAGGCCGTGCAGCGCGAACGCGGAGAGGACGGTCCAGGCGAGGAGGGTGAGTCCGGCTGCGACGGGGCGGCCGTTTTCCGGGGTGGCCGTCCAGACCATGAACACGGTGGCTGCGCCGTGCCCGGCCCACGTCGCGCGCAGGCTGTTGCTCTCGGAGAGGTAGCCGAGGACCAGGGCGACGATGCCGGTGAGCAGCCACAGCGTGTAGACGGTGGAGCCTTCGACGGGGAGGCCTGCGGAGTGCTGGGCAATGTATGTGCGTACCGGCTGGTCGACGACGGCGAACATCCCGTGGGAGGTGTCGGCGGTGAGCACCTGGTGCAGCGTCCGGAGAATGACTTCGCCGGCGGTCTTGGCCAGCACCACGACGAGGCTGGCCCCGGCGATCGTGAGAACGGTGCGGAGCCAGGAGGCCATGTGCCGGAAGCCGTGCTGGGGGGCGCTGAGGATGTCCTCCCACATCGTGTGCAGCAAGCCGCCCCTCTTCCAGGTGGTGGTCCACCAGGTGCGCAGGGCGGCGAACCGCGGCTTGCCGGGCCGGGCTTTCGGGACGGGTGCGGGGAGGTGGTTCTGGCGGGGGATGTTGTGGGACGGCACGGGGCAACTCCTTGTGGGATCGGTGTTCAGGGAGCGTGCGAATGGGGCCAGGCTGGGAGCGACTGGCCTGGGAAGGAAAGGGGTGACGGGATGGGGTTCTGGACCCGTGATGAGCCGGAGGCGGTCGTCTTCGACGAGGTCATCGACACGGACGGGCAGATCTGGCCCGCTTTCACCGACGATGCCGGGGTGCTGTGGATCGACGTGGAGGAGGACGTCGAGGTGACCATCGACCGGGCGATCGTGGACGGTCAGATCCGGGGTGCCGAGGTCGATGACCACGGCCGTATCTGGATCGACTACGCCGACTGACCGCAGGGCCGGACACTCTGTCCCGCACCCGAAGCCCCGTTGGGGTGTCGGATGCGAGGCAGGGTGTCCGGAGTTCAGCGGACGTCGTTGCGGGTGCGGGCGAACATCCCGCGCTGGCTGGTGTTGGTGATCTGTGTGTTCTGCACTACGGGCCCCTCGTACACGGTTGTCGTGCTGGCGGAGCGGGCCTTGCTGATCGCGCCGCCGATGGCAGTGGCGACCATGGCGACGCCCGCAAGGGGGAGGGTCACCATCAGCACGCCGTAGAGGGTGACCGAGGCGAGGCCCTGGAGGACGAGCCAGGCGCCGCAGCCCATGCCGGTGATGCCTGCGCCGACGCCGATGGAGGCGACGGCGATCCCGGCCGCCCAGGCCGGGACGATCCGCCTGTCGTCCTGCGGGACGGGCGGGGTGGTGCCGAACCGGGGCAACGGGGTGTCGTCCCGGTAGGACGTCTGGGCGGGCTGCTCGGCGTCGGGCCGGACGAAGGCGCTCTTGAGGATCCGCTGAGCCTCGGCGGCTGCTTCGTCGTCGGTCAGCGGGCGGGTGATGTGGCCGAAGTCCACGGGGTCTCCTCGGGCTGCGCCCGTGCCCTCCCCGCCGTGGTGGCGGGGAGGGCACGGGCGGGATGGGGGTGTGGGGCGGGGGTTACGGCCGGTCGGAGGCGGCGTCGGGTACTGCCAGCGCGGCAGCTGCAGGCGCCCGGACCCGACGCGGACAGGGAGGTCGTCGCGGTGTCCGGTGAGCAGCAGTGCGGTCAGCGACGCGCGGGTCTCCGAGCTGCGGGCGAGGAACGCGGCGGCCTCGTCGGCCATGAGCACCAGGGGGAGGTTCGTCATCGTGTTCTCCTTCGTCGGTTCGGTGGGGCAGGACTATTCGGACCAGCCGAGGGGGGCGTATTCACCGTGGTCGACCTGGAGGAGGAGCCCGGCCTCGACCAGTTCGCTGAGTGCGTTGCGGACGGTGCCTGCGGCGCCGTCGACCGCGGTCCGGATTTCCTTGGAGGTCATCCGCCGGGTCACCGCCGCGAGGACCTGGTCCTTGACCGTCACCCGTTTCTTGGCCGTGGTGAATACCGGCGGCATCGGGGCGAAGCCGTCGTGGTCGTGGTCGTCGTCGGTGGTGTCGGGGGGAGGTGCGTCCCAGTCGCCGTAGAGGTCGCCCAGGGCGTCGCTCTCGCGGTCGGTGAGGGTGCTGACGGCACCGTTCTCGGGGAAGATCTCGCCCAGGCCGTCGGGGCTGCCGTCGTCGGGGAGATGGACGTACAGGGTGCGCATGAGCAGGGTGTCGGACCCGGTGACGACGTGGCCCGCGCCTTGTGTGGACTGACCGGGGCGGTCGTCCTCGGTGCCTCGCATCCGGTCGAGGAGGGAGACAGCGGCGCCGAGCCGGTCGGGGATCGAGGCGAGGTCGGCGTCACCGGCCAGGCCGCCGGTGGCCTGGCGGGCGGCGACACCGCCCGAGATGCGGAGCACGATGCCGACGCCGCCCTGGACCTGCTCGCGCAGGGAGGCGGCGCCGCCGAGCTTGTCGAGGTTGAGGGTCTGTCCGGCGAACAGGACGCCGATGCCGAACTTGCGGCCCTCGCGGGCGAGGATGTCGGTCAGTTCGGCGATCTCGTCGCCGTATTCGGGGTCGGTGACCAGCGAGTTGAACTCGTCGAGGACCAGGACCAGGGCGGGGTAGGGGGAGTGCGGTGAGAAGTCGTGGCCGACTTCGGTGTTGATCTCGCCGCGGATCCCCATCAGGGCCACGGCCGCGCGGAGCTGACGGACGGTGCGCAGAGCGCCGGAGCCCTGCCGGTCGACGTAGCGGCCGACCGCGGCCATCTGCGCGTCCGGGCGGGCCGCGGTCACCCAGCAGACGACACCGGCGTTCGAATAGGCGGCGCACATGAGCGCCATCGCGACGGTCTTGCCGGAGCCGGTGACGCCGACGAGGAACCCGTGCAGGGTGCCGGAGGCGGACCGCATGTGGACCTTGGCGTCGCGTCCGTCGTGACCGGTGCCCAGAGTGAACCGGCCGTACTGGTCCAGGGCGAGGAGCTCGCGGGTTGCCGGGCGAGCCCGCTTGAACGGAGCCTCGTCGTACAGCGAGATCAGCACTTCGCGGCCCTGCGGTTCGGCGACCAGCCGCATCTCAGACGGGGCGACACCGAACGCGCTGCAGAGCTGTTCGTGGTTGACCCGGGCGACCTGGCTGGCGGGAACCGCGGCGAGGATCATGGTCCTGCCGGGCACCTCGTCGTCGATCGCAACGACCTGCGCGCCGGGGATCGCCCCGCCGGGTGCGGCGATGTAGTCGCGCCACATCGTGTCGAAGCGGCTTTTCCCCTCGCGGGAGGGCTGCACGCTCAGACGTATCCGGCCGGGCCCGGTGTCCGCGATCTCCTCCAGCGACACCGTCGTCACGGGAAAGCCGTAGACGGCGGCGATATCGGTGGGATCCATGCGGGGCACGGCCGTGCCGGCCGGGGCGACGATGTCGGCGGTGAAGTCCGGCCGGTCCTGCGCCAGTTGCCGGATGTTCTCCAGCCGGGTCTCCTGCGCCACCTTGGAGTCGGCCCACATCCTGGCGACGATGCCGTCGAAGTCCTTCGGATACGCAGCCGTTGTGTCGCCGGGCTCTCCGGGGGTCCATCCGGCGCGGGAGGCCGGGAGCCAGGCCCCCATCAGCGCGCCCCACACGACCGGGGCGGCGATCTGCCACCAGGACGTGCCAGGCACGATCGCGTTCGCGGCGTACACGCCAGTGCCGGTGACGACCGGCAGCACCCGCTGAGCGGTCTTTAGCGCCTTGGAGAAGTCACCGGACTTCACCCGCCGGTACAGCCACCACAGGCAGCTACTGCCAGCCAGCGCGACAGGCACATGGGCGGCTGCGCCGCCCAGCTCGGGGAGTGCGGCCAGCGCGACGGCGGACACCCCGTACGCGGCCAGCTCCGCCTTCGCCTTCCTGGGCATCCGCTTCATCACGGCAGGGCCTCCTTCTTCTGTTGTTGTCCGGGACGGGAGAGGGCCGCACCCCGCTTTCGGCGGGTGCGGCCCTCGATGAAAGCGGAGGAGCGGGCGGGTCAGCGCTTGCGGTAGAACCCGGGCTTGGCCTGACGGGCCTTCGTCGCCTGTACCGCGGCGTGGATGCCGCCGTACTGGGCCTGATGCACGGTCTTCGCCCGGCCGGCCGCCTGACTGATCCGGTCCGCCGCGCCCGCCACACGCAGTCCGTGTGCGGTACAGCGCCCGAAGGCGCGGGACACCCCGCCGATGGCGGTGAGATGCCGGGCGTCGACCTCCGCGGCCGCGCACATGTCGGCCACGACGGCCGCGAACTTGGCGTTGCGCTTCATACGCAGCGCCACCCCCTCTGCCTCCTCCCGCAGCCGGTCGGCGGCGTTCTGGAGGCGGGTGAGCTTGGCGCGCAGCGCCTTGTATCCGTTGTTTTCGCCATCGGATCCGACGGCGGGAAAGTTGCTCATCGCGGATCCCCGATCAGTTCTCGTTGTGTACGCGTGCGCTGGGCGTGAGCAGGCCCGCGTCGACGGTCGCGTCGGCGACGGGACGATGGTCACGGTTCATGGCCGTCTCCTCCGCCTCGGACAGCTCGGCCGCCTCCAGGCAGGCCTTGGCCATCCGTGCGACGTGGCGGATGAGACCGGAGATCTCATTCGCCACTTCGGCCAGGGCCGACATCAGCTCCTTGCTGCCCACGTTGTGGTCCTCGGCAAGGTCATCGGCCATGGCCTGCACCACGCTGAGCAGCCGCCGGCCGGACTTGACCAGGGACTCGCAGTCGTCGTGCGTGTCCATGCCCTGCGTCGTCAGCTTGTCCAGCGACCTGCAGACATCGTCGAGCGTGATGTCGGTCATGTGCCGGCCGCTCGCGACCTTCGTCACGGTGAACTTCGGGATCACTGGTTCCATGGGAATTGCCTTCCTCTTACGGGTCGTACCGGGCCTCTTGCCTGCCGGGCGCTGCGGCGCACGGGGCAGGGCCGACGGTCCGGACTGCGGGATGCCGCGCCGGGCGGGCGCGATCGGGGCGGGCTCCCACGGCTTGCTGTTGCGGCGTGCCGGACCGGCCTGGGTCCAGATGACCGTCGCGGGCTCCTGCGCACCGACGTCCCACGGCGAGGTACGGGACCAGCCGAAGCCCGGACCCGAACCAGGAGTACTGCCGGCCGGGCCTGGCCCGGCCTTACCGGGCGGGGTCTTCTTCCATGGCCCCTTGCCCGCCGCTGCACCGGGACCGCTCCCCGTCCCGCCACCGGTGGGGGTGTTCGTCGGGCCGCCGGGGGCGGAGGTGTTCTTCGGTCCGCCGGGCGTTTTCTTCTTCCACGGTCCCTTGCCCGCCGCTGTACCCGGGCCGGTTGCCGTCCCGCCACCGGTGGGGGTGTTCGTCGGGCCGCCGGGGGCGGAGGTGTTCTTCGGTCCGCCGGGCGTTTTCTTCTTCCACGGTCCCTTGCCCGCCGCTGTACCCGGGCCGGTTGCCGTCCCGCCACCGGTGGGAGTGTTCGTCGGACTGCCGGGCGGGCCGCTCGTACTGCTGCGGCGCTTCTTCCAGCGAGCTGCCATCGTCTCGCCGACCGCTTGCCAGAACGTCGTGCGCCCCGTGCCCGGTGCGGCGCCGCTGGAGGAGCCGTTGACGCCGCCGGGCGGTGTGGTAATGCCGCTGTTGGGCTTGTTCGGCTTACTCAGGACCGGCGTCGGCGGCTGACGCCGGTTCCACCGGTCCTGCACCGTGTTGCCGACGGCCTGGGGGAGCGTCGTCCGCTGGTGCTTCGACCCGCCTTTCGACGTGCCGCCGGACGCTCCCGAGGACCCTGACGTCCCAGGCCCGTTCGACCTGCCCCGGCCCTCTGAGCTCCGCCCGGGACCGGTCCCTCCGCGGCCGGCGCCGGCGCCGGCGCCCTGCTGGCCGGAGCCCGATGAGCCCGACCGGCCAGAACCCTTCGGGCCGGATCCCGACCGGCCGGAGTTGTTCTGGCCGCCCGGACTGTTGGACTTCCCGCCACCGGAACTACCGGAAGGTCCGGGCTTGTTGGGAGCGGTCCGCGACGAGCCCGACGAGCCCGCCCCTGAACCTCCAGACGGCCCCCTGGAGCCCTTCCGTGACCCGCCCGGCCCCATCGGGCCACCGGACCGTCCCGGGCCGCCAGAACCCTGCCCACGGGCCGTCCTGCCGTACTCGTGGGACGACTGCACACCACGCTGCGCCTTGGCGCGCTCGGCGACAGCCTGTGCGGCGAACCGTGTCCCGTCCGCGTCGGCCTTGGCCGACAGCATTTCCATTGCGCGTTTGTGTTTCCCGGCCTCCGCCCTGCGCGGACCGGATTCCTGCACCCAGGTACGGATTCCCTCGAAAGCGGCGAGAGCGATTGCCAGAATCGCGGCCATCGAAAGCGCCCCCGTGCGGGGCGCCCCGGCGTCGGCCGGAGCGTCTCCCGGGCCTTCGCTGCGGAAAGTCGGGGGGACAACTCCCGCCGGGGGCGTGGCAATAGACGGTGCGGGTGCGTCGAACGGGGAAACCCGGACCGGTTCCGTTCTGTCACTGTTTCCCGCTCCCGTTCCCGTCCCACTGTCCGATGTCAGTACCGGAGCAGGCGGGACTGCGGGAGGCGGGGGCAGAGAGCCGATCCGGGGGATCGGGACCACGTTGTCCGGGCCTTGATCGTCGGACACGTGCCCTCCCTTCATGGTGACGGCCGGTCACCGGGGGCGGGTGCCTCGCACGCGTACATAGCACGCGTGGTTGGGACCCGCCAACCCGGCTTCCCGGCCGTGATGATGATGACGATGACAGTCACACCAGGTGAGTTCGGTAGATCCGCTCCAGCTCACCGGAGACCGTGTTGAAGAGGCGCCCGTCGCCCGATCTCCGGGCCTTCTGCAGCGCCGACACCTTCACGAAGTCGAGCCAGACCCGCATGAATTCCTCGGGCCCTTTCTCTCCTTTCGTGTGCGCCTCCTCGAACCTCCTGTTCCAGTACTCCGCTTTCTTCGGAGACATGGCCGAGATCTTCACCTACGCGCTCTCCTTCGACTTGAAGAAGTCACTGAGCACCTGTGGTGCACCGGCCTCTTCTCCATCATTCTTCGCGGGTGCCAGACGCTCCAGGGTGCGAGCAGCAGAATTCTGCGCGATGGCCCTGGCCTGGCCTTTCCTCTGAGCCTTTTTCAGAGCCTTCCTTTCCCGGGTCTCTCCGACCTGCTGCGGGTCGGTCCTCTCATAGGCGGCGACCGTCCCGTTGATGGCCTTCGCGGCCTTGCGCATAGCCCTGGCCGCCTCCCGCAGGGGCTTGGCGCGCTGCTTCGCCCGCAGCGCTTTCGACCAGGGCAGATCCCCGTCGACCGCACGCTGTTTCAGGTCCGATTCCAGGGCGTCGGCCAGCGCGTCGTAGCTCTGCGCGTCGGTCAGCAGACCCGCACTGTGCTGCGCCTGCCAGGAGTCGCGCGATCCATCCAGACGCAGGGCCTGGACACCGGACGTCACCCGGGTCGCAATGTCAGTACTGCTCATGGGATTTCTCTCCTCATCGGGGGGGAATCGGTGGAGACCGGGACCGGCGCTTCGACGCCTTCACCGCGCTCCCGAGGCGCTGACTTCACCTCGGAGCGCGGTGGAACCGTCGAACAGCCCATCCGTTCAGGTCAGAGGGCCGGGTGGTAGCCGTGAGGACCAGGTCGACAGCCTCCTAGCGGTACTTCGAGGCGCTGTCGGTTGAGGACACCCCCGTCTCGCGCTGTCCGTCGGCGGGCAGCGCCTGGTCGGCGTCGCCGCCGGAGACGAGAATCCGGACGGCCGTGCGGACGGCACGCTCGGGACGGCGCCCGAGCTCGGTGCGGAGGAGACGAATGCGGCCGTGGCGCGGGGCGGGTGGTTCTCGGTTGTGCCTGGCCCGCTGTGTCCGTGCTCGGGGCGCGGTGCGGGCCAGCGGCCTGCCGGCCGTGGCCGTCACCGGTCCGCGCTCGGGTGTGAGCGGGGCCGGTGGCGACCATGGCCAGCAGGTCAGCGCCGCTTTCGCGGCAGCAGGCGGGGGTGGCACCACCAGCAGGTGGGGCCGTGGTCGTACAGGCTGCGGGAGTGGACCAGCAGGAACGGCGTGGCCAGGATCATGACGAGGGTGATCAGGACGAGGATCACGCCGATCGCGTACTGAAGATTGCTCATGTCGAGTTCCTCTCAACTCAGTCGAAGCTCGGGGAGGGTTGGGTGGGCGACCTGACGCTCGCGCTCACACACCGGCCCGCGCTCGGGGTGCGAGCGCGGGCCGGTGGCGAGCGTGAGCGTCAGGCGGTGAGCGCCTCGCGCTCACCGGGCGCTCACCTACGCGCCCGGGGTGGCCTCCTCGACCTGAGCGCGCAGACGCTGGGCGGTCGGGCGGGAGACCGGACTGTCGGACAGCTTCGCGTCGGTGAGCGCGTCGCGGATCTCCTTCCACTCGGGGCGGCGCCCGAGCTCGGTGTAGAGGAGACGGATGCGAGCGTGGCGGCGCTCGGTGAGCGCGTCGCTCTCGCTGCGCGTGAGCGCGCCGTCCGCTCGGTGAGCGTCGTCATCGTCCGTGTCACGCTCACCTTCGTGAGCGCCGGAGGTGAGCGCCGGGCGCTCGCGCTCACCGCGCGTCTCCTCATCGGTGAGCGCGCTCATGTCCGGGCGAGCGTGCTCGCTCTCCTCCACCCGTTCGACGGTGAGCGCGTCCTCGGGGGTGAGCGTGTCGGCGAGCGCGGCGGGCGCGGAGCCGAGCTTGAGCGCCATCCGCTTGTCCAACGGGGCCTTCCAGCGCCACAGCAGACCGAAGTCTTCCTTGAGCTGCGCTCGCATGTAGGTCTCCTCCTGGAGGCGGGTGAGCGCCTGCTGGTAGGAGGTGATCTCCCACAGGATCATCCGGCGGCGGAGCCGGGCGGTGGGGATCGGAGCGAGGATCCAGCGGCTACGGCGCACCGTCTCCATCCGCTTCTTGCCGGTAACCGCGCCGATCCGGGTGCCGTACACGTGCGAGGCGATCTCGGAGAAGATGACCCAGAGCAGCGTGAGGGCGGCGTGCCCGATACGGCCTCCGGGGGTGGAGGACGCCTGCCAGTTGAGGTAGACCGTCACCGCTGTCAGCGCGCGGGGCACCCAGCGGATCCAGCGGAGCTCCATGCCCATCCGGATGAGGATGAGGTTGGCGCCGGTGAACGCGGGGATCGCGACGTCGATGCCGACGGGGAGCAGCCACGGCCAGTCCCAGCCCCACTTGGCGGCCTTGGTCTCCAGCGCGGTGTAGGAGGAGAGCAGCCCGAGGGTGGAGACGACCGCGGCCGCCAGGACGATCCCGACGACCAGCACCAGCTCCTGGCCGGACAGCGGCGGCACCCCGTCGGCGGGCCGGGCGTCGTCGCGGGCTTTGCGCCGCTTGGCGCGCGACTCGGTCCGAATCTCCCGGCGCCGCGCCCGCTGGACGGTGCGCTGCGTCGCCGCCTCGAGGATCCGGTCAGCTTCGGCGCGGGCCTGGGCGGCGGCGGTCTGGTCGGCCGTGGCCTGCGCCGCTGCCTCCCGGGCCGTCGTCGCGTCGGCGTCGGCCTGCTCGCGCAGCCGGGCGGCGTTCTTGTCTGCCGCGGTCCGCAGTTCCTCGGCGGAGGTGCGGGCGTCGGCCAGGGCGCGGTCGGCGTCGGCGCGGAGGCCGGCGGCCACCTTCTCGGCTCCGGCCCGTACCTGCGCGGCCTGGCCGTCCGCGCTCTCGCGCATCCGGCCGGCCTCGCTCCGTGCCCGCTCCAGCACCTGTTCGGCGTCGGTGGTGGCCCGGGTGCGGGTCTGGGCCGCGGTGCGCTCCGCACCGGCCAGCAGCTCGGCGCGCTGCGTCTCCGTGTCGGAGATGATCTTCGTGGCGGCCTGCGCGGCCTCGGTGCGGACCTTGTCGGCGTGCGTGGCCGCCGTGGTGGTGACCTCCTGCGCCTGGCGGTGGGCGTCGGCGAGCAGCTGCTCGACTGTCGCCTTGGCGTCGGCGAGGACCTTCTCCGCCTCACTGGCCGCCGTCGCCGCGACGGTGTCGGCCTGGCGGCGCGCGTCGGCGAGCAGCTGCTCCGCCGCCGTCTCGGCGGCTGCGCGGACCTGGTCGGCGTCGGCGACCGCGGTGGTGGCGGCCTCCGTGCGGACCCGGTCGGCGTCCGTCGCGGCGGCGGCCAGGAGTCGGGTCTGCTCCGCCTTGGCGGCCTCGGTGATCGAGGTCGCCTCGGTGCGGGCGCCGTCCAGCAGCTCGGTGGCGAGCACCTGGCCGTCGGCGAGGATCCGCGCGACGTCGTCGGCGGCCTGGTCCCGGAGGTCGGCGGCGCGGTCGGCGGCGTCGGCCAGGACCGGGTCGGCCTCCGGGTGCACCAGCGGGACGGTGGTCTCGGGGGCGGCGGCCTGGGCAGGGATGGAGGCCGGCGTCGCCGGGGTCTTGGCGTGCCCGTTGCGGGGCTTCGGGTTCGCCGCGGGGCGCCGGCGGCGGGTGGCGGGCTTGGTGGCCACGGGGGGGGTCCTCTCTCTTCCGGGCGCCTCGTGCAAGAGGTCACGGTGGATCTACGGCGGTGGGTAAGGTTGTGACCAGGCCCTCCGGAACCCCGGCAGCTCTGATGCCGAGGTCCCGGAGGGCCGTTGTGCTGGAGTGATTCAGCGCCGGACGGGCAACGCGCTGTTGTGCTGCGCGAGGTGCTGGCGCAGCCAGGCGACGGCGGCCGGGGTCATCGCCCCGGTGTCCGGCTCGCTCAGCGGCGCGGTGTCGATGTCGCGCATCGCGTCCGTCGCCGGGAGCGGCCTCATGTAGTCGGGGTCGATCCCGCCGCGGGCGCGGTTGCCGCTCGCGTTGAGTTCTATGAGGTCGTAGAGGAGCCGGTGGTTGTGGACGTTCGTCCAGGACCGCTCCACCCGGCCGATGAACGTGTGGCCGGGCAGCCCGAGCCAGAACCGCTCGACGTCGCGGAACAGGACCAGGTCCCCCTTGAGGTAGCGGGTCTGCGGTCGTACGGCGGGCTGCGTCTGCTGTGCCATGGGCTCTCCTCGTATCGCGTGTACCGGCGCAGGGCCGGCGGTCCGGTCTGTCCGGCTCCCCGTCACCGCCCGACCCGGCCGCCGTAGTCGGCGGTCGGTGCGGGCGGATCAGGCAACTGGCAGTCGGGTCACTGCGCGGCGGTGGTCACCTCGTCGCGGGTGGGGAAGTTGCGGCGGCCGTCGTCCATGCGGACCGTCAGGTGGCCGCCGGTGTGGACCTCTTCGACGGTTCCCTGGGCCCCTGCCTGGTGGCGGGTGCCGAGCGCCTCGATGTCCGTGGTGAGCTTGATGCGGTCTCCGCGCATGGCCATCCCTTCGTGGTCCGGACTGTCCGGCTCCCTGTCACCGCCCGCACCGACCGCCGACTACGGCGGCCGGGTCGGGCGGATCGGGCAGCCGTCAGGCCGCGACCGCGGCGAGGGGCCGGTGCGGGGCGATGATCTGGCCGTCGGGCAGCAGTTCCCCGGTGTCCTCAAACAGCACCAGGGCGTTGCACAGCAGGCTCCAGCCCTGCTCCGGGTGAGCGGCCACGACCTGCGCGGCCTCGCGGTCCGGGCTGGCGGCCGTCGGGCACTTCGGGGTGTGCTTGCACAGCGAGTCCGGCATCCGGGAGGCGCCGGTGGGGGTCGTCGCGGTGTCGAGCTGGTGGCTGCTTTCCATGGAGCTCTCCTGCGGGGAGGAACGCGGTCCCGGGATTGTTCCGGGCTGGAGACGTGCGAGATGGCCGGTTGCCCGCCGTGCGGACAGCCGTTGTGCTGGGGTGCTGCGAGGCGGGCCGGAAGTTGCCCGGCGCTCCCGTCAGGCGGTGCGCTTGCGGGCGGCGCGGCGCCTGATCCGGCGGCGGTCGTCCGCGTCGGTGCCGCCCCACACGCCATGCTCCTGGCCGCTCTCCAGCGCCCACTGCAGGCAGCGCTCCATGACGGGGCAGCTACGGCAGACGGCCTTGGCTTCCTCGATCTGGAGCAGCGCCGGGCCGGTGTTGCCGATCGGGAAGAACAGCTCGGGGTCTTCGTCCGTGCAGGCGGAGGCGGCCCGCCAGTTGGTGTTGACCGGCAGGTCGGCGGAGGGCGCGTAGACCGCGTTCACGATGGAGTGGTTCATCAGGGCCTCTCAGAAGGTCCGGGCAAGAGACAGCCCCGGGGGTGCATCCCCGGGGGCGGGCACGGGTACGGCCGGTGGCCCGTCGTGCGGGCCACCGGCCGTGAACCGTGCAGGCAGGCGGGCAGGGAACTGGGTCCCGGTACCGCCCTGCGGGAGCAGCGGCAACCGCGGGCAGCGGGTGTCAGGCTGCGGCGGGTTCGGCGAGGTCGTCGGCTGCCGGGCCGTGGGTGCGGGCGAACCGGGCCCCGGCCCGGAGCAGGGCGACGATGTCCTGGTAGGTGCGGACCTGGCGCTCCGACCACGGCATGGCGCGGGCGGTGGCGGATCCGGTGTGGGCCTGGATCACTACGTCCAGTACCGAGCCCGCGAGCGACATGGTGTCCGTGTCGCCCTGGTCGCCCTCGCTGACCCGGGTCAGCGCGATGCCCAGCGAGAGACGGCCGGCCGGGGAGTATTCGATCTCGTCCCGGATCAGCCGCAGCACGGCGCGGACCATGTCCTTGACCGTCATCCCGCTGTCGTCGGCCGGGAGGTCCGTGGTGCGGGCGGTGGTGTAGATCATGGTCCGGGACCAGCCGCTCTTCTCAAGGAGAGCGGCGGTGGCGTCGAGGTGGCGGGCCACCGCCTCGCCGGTGTTCTGCTCGCCGGACTGGCCGGTCCAGAACGGGCGGTAGGAGTCGTCCGCGAGAACCTTGGCCGCAGTCAGCGTCTCATCGCTGAACACGGCGGCGGAAAGGGTGGGGGCGGTCTGCTGGGTCATGTGATCCTCGCTGTCTGCGAACGGGGCGGCCGGTCGTCCGGCCGGAGCGGAGGGTGATCTCCCGGCGCTCTCCACCGCCCCCGCCCCTCCCCTGGTAAAGAGGGGAGGGGCGGGGACGGTGGGCTACGCCGGGCGGTCAGCCCTCCAGTCGGGCCTGCACACGCATCAGGTCCTCGGTCGACATGGTCGCCGCGAGCTCCTCGACAGCGGCCGGGCCGCCGGACACGGCGGCGGAGACGACCGCGCCGGCCTGCGCCTTGGTGAGGTCGGCCTGAATCGCCTCCGCGACCACACCGCTCAGGGCGGCCGACATCTCGTCCAGGTTCTGCCACATGGTGATGTCCCTCTCGATCAGGTGCGGATCCGGGCTGTCCGGCTCCCAGTCACCGCGCAGCGCCCACCGGCATCGGCCGGTGGGCGCTGCGCGGATCAGGCAACCTGAAGACCGGCCGTCACCAGCCGTTGAGGACCGCCTCGTAGTACGGCCAGCCGTGGCGGGCGGCGGCGGCGAGCTCCCGGGATCCCTGGGCGCCGTAGGCCCAGATCTCGGCTGCGATGTCGTGTCCGTCGGCGGTCAGCCGGTCGGCCTCGGCCTGCTGGCACCGGGCCGATTTCAGGTAGTCGGCGGCGAGGGCCTGCATCTCCGCGTAGCTGTAGAGCGTCGGCGGGGGCGGGGTGATCTCGCCGAGCACGAAGTAGTCGTCGATGGTGGCGGCCGTCCAGGTGGCCGGGTCGCCGTGGATGTCGCGGAATCGGTCGAGGGTGAGCATCATCGGTCTCCTCGCGTGTGGTCAGCGGGTGTTCAGGTGGTTGAGGTACTCGTCCTGGGCGGTGGCGAGCGCCTGGTAGTGCGGGGCGCCGCCGGTGCAGGCGGTCCCGGTCCGGGCGCGGATCCATGTCCGGCAGACCGGGCACGCCATGACGTGTGCGGTCCAGAGGTCACCGGCGCGGAGGTAGCGCTGGAGGAGCGTCGGGGCGGCCATCAGGCGGCCCGAAGTGCCGGTGCGGGGGCGGGGGCGACCCCACCGCAGTTCCCGGAGCACAGCCACCGGTCGCAGTTCGGGCATCGCTCGTCCGACGACCGGAAGGTCAGCGGGCGACCGAGCAGCAGTACCGGCTGTCGCTCGTAGCCGGGTGCCATCTCACCGAGCTTGCGGCGTGCGTGGCGGCCAGCGGTCGCGGCGCGGTGGTCGCCGTCGGCGACCAGCTGGTCGACGAGGCGGTGGTACTGCTGGGTGTCGGTCTCGTCGGGCATCGGGCCGAGGTCGGTGTCGCGCTGCTCCTCGTCCTCCAGCCATCCGGCACGCGGAGCCAGGGACGGGACGATGCTGCCATCGCAGGGGCCCGTCTGAGCCGGGCCGGTACGGGTGGTGCGGGCGGGGCGTGTCAAGATTCCGTTCACAGGGACTCCCGGTTCCTGTACTGACGGCCCGGAGGAGGCAACCTCCGGGCCGTCGCCGTGGCTGGTCGGACGAGCAGCCACGGCCCGGGCCGTCCCGCGTGGGGCGGGACGGCCGGGGCCGTGGTCGATCGTCCGGGTCAGAAACGGTCCGGGTGGGTGTGGTCAGCCCACCCGCCGGCAGGCCAGCCGCGAGCACCGGAGCGGGCGGTGGCCTCCGCCGTGGCGATCGCGGCGAACGCCTGCGCCACCGCGGCGTGGGTCCGGGCGGAGGCAGGCGAGCCGCCCTCCGCGTAAGCGGCTGCGCGGAGGGCGTGCTCAACCGCGCGGGAGTACGCCTCAGGGCCGGTCATGGTGGGCAGGTCAGTCATGCGTGTTCCTCCTGGGTGACGAGCTGGTGATGGGCAGTCGGACGGGTCAGCGAGCAGGTCAAGCGGCCCTGGCGGCCAGCACCCACACCACCGGAGACGGGAGCGGCTCCAGCGGGGCCGGCGGGAGAGCCCGGACCGCGGGCGGCTCCATCCCGGACGGGAACTCCCGGCTCCGGGAGGTCTCCAGGTGTCCGAGCGCCTGATCGAGCAGCCCGGTCAGGACCGGCCATCAGAGTGGTACGCATCAGGGGGTCCTCCGGGGTCGGGGCGGCAGCGACTGCTGTACGAGCAGCCGAGGCCCCGGCCGACCCGAGTGATCGGGTCGGCCGGGGCCTCGGTCGTTCGTCATCGGGAACTCGCGGTCAGAACGAGGTACGCGTCCAGGCCGGGAAGCGACCGGCGCAGCGTCCGCAGTGAGACCGGTGAGTGATCCGGCACCATCCGGCAGCGACCGCGCTGGTCAGGCTGGACTCGGTGGCACCGCAGCGCTCGCACGTGAGCGGGCCCTGTTCCGGCTGCTCGGCAGCCTGGCGGGGGACCAGGTGGTCCAGGGGAACATCGGGGCCTTCGGCAGGCTGCGCGCCCCGGGGAACGGCGCCACGCCGCTGGTCGGCCTGCCGCACACGGTAGAGAACGCCGGCCCACTCAACGCGGCGCGTAACCGGCCCGCGCTCGTCACGCCCGCGCAGAACCCGCTCGGTCTGCGGGCTGGCCGGCTTCGGCAGCACCTTCTTGGCCCGGCGGGTGGCGACCGACGCGGACACCTCGGTCCGCTCGGTCAGCTGCTCCTGCCACGCCTTGACCTCGGTGTCGAGGACGATGCGGCGGTTGGTGTTGGAGCAGCGGCGGCGGGGTGTCGTGGTGGGGTCGTGGTACGGGGTGGTGTGGTGCGGAACCAGCACCGGCGTGCCGAGGACTCCGGTGATCTGCGTCCAGGTCTTGCAGGCCGGGCACAGGACGTGCTCCTTGCCCGGCGTCAGGTCGATCCGACCGGCCGTGAACTCGGAGGCGATAAGCGGCTGGAGGTAGCTGACGGTCTTCGTGCGGGTCTTCCGGCGGCGCTTGCGGGCCGTGGGCTCCGCAGTGGTTGCGGCCATGAGGGGCTCCTCCGGTAGAGGGGAGAGGGGAGAGGGGAGAGGGGTTGCGTCGCGGGTGAGCTCTCCGACCGCCAGGCGCTCGACCGAGGTTGGCGTCCTGGCTGATCGGACAGCGCATCAGCGCTGCGACGTGCAACAGGAGTTGACCGGCCAGGTGACCGGCCCAGGGGATTTGGTGGAGCTATCAACCCTGGTCCTCCCCTTCGGGGAAGCACTCCTGCGGTGGTGCAATGTGAGGCGTTGCCTACTGGCTGTCACCTCGCATTCCTAAGGTTCCCTATGGTCCCCTAAGCTGTCAAGCGGTACGGTAAGAAACCTAAGATTTGAAGCGACGAGTCACCGAGGAGGCAGACGTGAGCCGGGCCGACAACAGACCTCCGTACGCACGGATCGCAGGTCACTATCGAGATCTGATTGAGTCCGGCGCGCTGGTCGCCGGCACACTCTTGCCGAGCATCAAGAACCTGTCGGAGGAGTGGTCCGTCAGCACAGCCACGGTCGAGAAGGCCCTGCGCGTCCTCAAGGAAGAACGCCTGGTTGCCGGGATTCACGGCATTGGCACGGAAGTGATCGGCACGCAGGTATCCCTCTCCTCTGGAGCTGAACGACACGACCGCAGCAGTAGGACCCAGTCGTCCTGGGGGGTCGGGGAGAAGTCGTCCGGTCATACGGCTGGTGTGGTGCCGGCCCCGGTCGATGTCGCCGAGGTCATGGGGATCACACCTGGTGCCGAGGTGATTCGCCGAAGTCGCGTTTACCGTGATGCGCACGGAATCGTCTCCCACTCGACCTCGTGGATCCCGATCAGGTTCGCCGTGGAGATCCCGGACCTGGCACGCAGCGAGCGCCTCAAAGGAGGCATCTCGCTGGACTTGATCGCCCGGGTGACAGGGCGGCACGCTGTACGCCGCGTGGACGAGGAGACCGCTCGCATCGCCACAACGCACGACCTCGAGCTCCTGGAGCTGGAGGCTGGCACCGTGGCGGCAATCCTGGTGCTGACCGCACGGTTCCTTGACTCGAATGGTGAGCTGCTGGAGTACGGCGTGGACCTGGGCGCCCCTGGCCGCACCCGGCGAACCACGTCCGAGGTTCTGCGATGACCGGGCGCAACACCGGCCGCCCGGTTCCTACGCCTCGCGCGATCCTCATGTCAGGCCTCCAGGGCGCGGGCAAAACGACCCTCGCTCGCGCCCTGGAGGAGGCCGGCTTCCGGCGCCTCTGCCCCGACGAGGAGATGTTCCGCCGCTACGGCCACTACGGCCGGGACTTCCCTCGCGGGCAGTTCAGGGTTAGGGAGGCACCCGTGCTCAAGGACATCGCCCTTGAGCTCGAAGAGCTCCTGGCGGCCGGACACGACGCCGTGGTCGACCACGGCTTCTGGACTCCGGAGGAGCGGGCCCAGTGGGCAGCGACTGTGGTGAAGGCGGGCGGTGAGCCCATTCTGATCTACCTGCCGCTCCCGCACGAGGCGCGCTGGGACCGGATCCGGAAGCGCAACGAGCAATCGCTGATCGACGCGAACGCCATCGAGTTCAGCGAGGAGGATCTTCTTCGTCATGCGGGACGCTTCTCGCCGCCGACCGATGACGAGCCGCACTTCCTGTACGACGGTCATCCGGACAGCGTCCTCGCCCTGCTCCGCCGCGCGCAGCAGCCGGATGCAGATGGAACCGTAGAACACTAAGAGCCTCCCGAGTCGGCGGACCGTCCGTTTCGGTTCTAGGTCCGCCACACTCGGGAGTTCCAGATCTGACATGTGGCCGGATCATCTGGCCACATAGGCCACGAGGTTGGGGGCGGGATGGCGCAGAAGCCGAGGGAGCTGACGCCCTGGGTGTCGCCCTTGCACAACTGGGGGTACCAGCTGCGGGAGCTGCGGAGCTCCCGGGGGCTGAGCCTTCGCGAGCTCGGTCGGCTTACTCGTATCGACCACAGCCACCTGGGACGATTCGAGCGCGCGGAGCGAACGCCCGACCGATCACAGGCCGTGGTCCTGGACGACAAGCTAGGTGCCAGCGGGATGCTGTTCCGTCTCTGGGAGCGGATCGGTGACGAGCATGGCCATGTGGCCAATCCACCAGCCCATGTGGCCAGATCATCGGTGGATCTGGCTTTTGCCGTGTCTGACCAGGCAGCGTCGGACGGTGAGGGGATCTCGGTCCCGTGTCGTCTACGTGATGGGTCGGTGGTCTGGGTGGCTCTGGATCGACGCGCGCTGCTGCGCGGTGGGGTGGGACTGGGGGCTGCGGCCGCCATCGGTATGGGGTCGCTGGCTGCAGCGGACTCGTCGAGTGCCGTGCCGGGCCTGGTCCGCAAGGCGCGGGCGGCCTCCGCGTACGGGTCAACACCGTTGGAGCACCTGCGTCGTACGCGTCGTCTGCTGATCGACAGCGACAACCTGCTCGGCCCCCGCCAGGCTCTCCGGGCGGTCCGGGACCACATCGAGGTCATCAAGGAGCTGCGGATCGACTCGTCGGGAGCCGACCGGCGCGACATGCTGGAACTCCAGACGCAGTACGGCGAGCTGTTGGCCTGGCTCTACCAGGACCTCGGCGATAAGAGCGCGGCCTCGTACTGGCTGGACCGGGCAATGCAGTGGTCGCACACGGTCGGCGACGCCGACCTGACCACGTACGTGATGGCCCGCAAGGCCCAGCTCGCTGGCGACGAGCGGGACCTGACGGATGTCGTCGACCTGGCGGAGGCTGCGCAGCGTGTGGCCCGGCCGCGTAGTCGGCTCGCGGCGGTCGCACGGACGTACGAGGCGTACGGGCACGCGCTGCGCGGCGACGCCGTCGAGAGCGAGCGCGCCATCGACGACGTCCGCAATGCTCTCGACGGGCTCGGGTCCGATCCGACGCCTTGGGGCGTGTGGCTGACCGCCTCCTACGTGGAGGTTCACCGCGCCCAGGGTCTGGAGGCCCTCGGTGACCATGCCCGTGCCGCCGACACATTCGCCGACGCGATCCGGATGATGCCGGACGGCTTTCACCGTGACCGCGGCGTCTACATGGCGCGGCAGGCCGTGGCACTGGCCGGTGCTCGCGCCCCCGAGCAGGCCGCCGCGATCGGCATGCACGCCCTGACCGTCGCCGCGGACACCGGCTCCGGCCGGATCACAGCAGAACTCGCCCGCCTCGACTCGGCCCTCATCCCCTGGCAGCGCGAGCCAGAGGTCGCCGAGTTCCGCGCGGCCTTCGACACCACCATCGCCCACGAGACCCGAGCGGACGTCTAACCCATGACAACCCGCCCCTACGTCCTTCTCTCCGCCGCCATGTCGGTCGATGGCTACCTGGACGACGCCAGCCCCGAACGGCTGCTGCTCTCCAACACCGACGACTTCGACCGCGTCGACGAGGTCCGGGCCTCCTGCGACGCGATCCTGATCGGCGCAACAACCATGCGGACGGACAACCCCCGCCTGTTGGTCAACTCGGAGGAACGCCGCGCGACGCGGATCGCGGAGGGCCGGTCGGAGTACCCGCTCAAGGTCACGGTGACCAGGACAGGGAACCTCTCCTCCGACCTGAAGTTCTGGCACCACGGCGGAGACAAGCTGGTGTTCACCGTCGACGAGGCGGTGGAGAAGGTCCGCGCGGCGCTCGGCGGGCTCGCGGACGTCGTCAGTGTTGGTACGGAACTCGACTGGGGCCTGGTCCTCGATGACCTCGGCCGTCGCGGCGTCGGCCGGCTGATGGTGGAGGGGGGCGGCACGATCCACACCCAACTCATGGCCCAGGACCTGGCCGACGAGCTCCACCTCGCCGTCGCCCCGCTCCTGGTGGGGCAGTCGGCTGCCCCACGCTTCCTCGGTGCCGCCGATTACCCAGGCGGCACAACCGCCCGGATGCGGCTGCTGGAGACTCGGGCGATCGGCGATGTTGTCCTGCTGCGCTACGCGCCGGGGGAGCGCTCCTGATGCGTTCGGTTAACCGGGATGAGGATGTGCGCTGGATGCGGCGCGCGATCGGCCTCGCCGCGCTGTGCCCCCCGGCCGCCGGGGCGTACTCGGTGGGCGCGGTCATCGTCGCCGAGGACGGCACCGAGCTCGCGTCCGGATTCTCGCGCGAGGCCGATCCGCGTGAACACGCGGAGGAGGCCGCCCTCGCGAAAGTCCCGACGGGCGACCCGCGGCTGACCACGGCGACGATCTACTCGTCCCTGGAGCCGTGTTCCCAGCGAAGCGCTGACCGTACTCCGTGCACGCAGCGGATCCTTGAGGCCGGGATCCCGCGCGTCGTCATCGCTTGGCGCGAACCGCCGTTGTTCGTTGCCAACTGTGTGGGGGCCGAGCAGCTCGCCGAGGCGGGCGTGGACGTCGTGGAGCTGCCGGAACTCGCAAAGGCCGCACGAGCCGCGAACTCGCACCTGGGGCTCTCGTGATCACGCCTGTCCGTAATCTCGGCATCGCCGTTTCGTTGACAGCAGGCCAGGCGCTTCCCTCACAAAGATCCAGTGATGTATGGTTTCGGAGAACATCAGATGGGATGGAGACTGCTATGTCGGATCCGCTGCGTCGAGACGATGCCCTAGTGGATGCTGACACGCTGCCTCCGCCGCACATTCGTCGGCGGCTGCGCATCGCCGCGAACCTTACCCAGGAGGAAGTCGCCGAGGTCATCGGCGTCAGGCGCCTCGCTATCGTCGGGTGGGAAGCCGGCCACACGCAGCCCCACCGCAGCAACCGCCTGAAGTATGCGGAGTTCCTCCGCGGCCTGGCCAAGGAGCACCCGGCCGTCGCCCAGGGAGGTTCGCGTGAGGACTGACCTCGTTCCCGGTTTCGGGCACGCCGACTCCACCTTCGGTTTCGAGGGGGTCGGGGTGACGTAGCCGCCACCGGCCGCACGCGCCAAACGAGTGGACTGCAATCCACTTCGGCCTCGCGCGGCCCTTCACGCCGACCATCGGGTCGGCCGCCCAGTCCCCGGTTGGCCCCGGTTCTGGGCTCCAGCTCACTGAGCTGGGTCTTACATCTCTCAAATCCCCGCCTTGGCAGGCGGGCACCCGGTCCGCTTTGGCAAGCGGGCCACCCTGACCGTCAGTCCGGGAGTCCCCTTGGCAGGGGGCTCCTGAAGGTCGGTCCAGCTTCACTCCGGGTTCCGGCGGCTTTGGCAGGCCGTCGGTGCTCGGGGCTCCGTCCGTACGAGCACTCGGTCGCGGTCGGGTCCCTTGACAGGGGCCTGGTCACGGTTGGGCGTCCATATGAAGGTTGGTGTCCCCGTCATAGTGCCTGATCTCCCTGTTTATGGAAAGCGGGCCCCTGTCCGTTTCGAGCTGATTCGGTCGTCCGGATCGTCCCGCGTGACGGGATCGGCGGTCATTTTGACCGCTTATGCGGCCTCTGTGTGGGACATCGCAGGTCTCGTAGGAACACACACATACCGGTCAGTCACCCGGCATAGCGGCGGTTTCGGAGCTGTCTCGCCGGGCTCGGGCGCGGTCGCGGCGTCGGCCGCCCGGCTCGTGCACCCGCTCGCGGAGGTCGTACACACCTGCGCCGACGGAAGCGTCCGCGAGGGCGGCTTCCCGCCTGGCGGGACGGGTTCCAAGATTTCTGCCCGCCGTGCGGGAGCGCGGGGGGTAATCCGCGCTGAGCACGCCCTGTCCACAGGCCGCGTGTTGCAGGGTCGGCGGATGGATCACGAAGCGCGCGTTTTGCCTGCTGAGGGCCGATGAGCAGCGTGGCGGCACTGGCCGCCGCGCTGCCCGCTCCGCGTCAGCCGGCCGACGGTGACGCGGTCGGTGTGCTGCCGGGTGTGCGGTTCAGCCTGGTGGAGGGGGAGGAGCAGGACGTCCTGTACACGGCGTCGCGGCGGTCCGAGCCGCGGGCGTGGCTGCGGTCGGTGGTGTGGCTGGTCGCTGCGGGGCTGCACCCGGACACCGGGCCGTCGACGATCGTGGTGGCCGAGGACCTGAAGGGCCGGATGGATTACCGGCGCGGGATCGTGGTCTACGACCTGAAGGGCACGGCCCGGCGGACCGGCCTGTCAGTGGCGTCGGTGAAGCGGCACGTGGCCATCCTTCGGGAGCTGGGTGCGCTGGTGTGGCTGGTGTACGGCTCAAAGCGCAGTCTGGCGCTGCCCGGTGAGCCGTACATGGCGACGGCGACGATCTACGGGGCGGTGATCCCCCCGGTCTATGACGAGGCGATGGGGCACCGGCTGTCCGGGTCCGGGTACGAGGGCCGGGTGTGCGGGGTGACCGAGGCCGGCCGCGAGCGCGCGATCGCCGAATCTGCTGTACGGAGCGAGGCCCGCTGTGCCGGTCGTCGCCGGACGGAGCGGTCGCAGCGGTCGCAGCGGTCCGGTTCGGGTGTCCGCCGCGGTGCCGGTGCCGGGCGGGGCCGGGGGATGCTGCCTGTGGATAACCGGGGTGTGGATAACTCCTGCTCAGGAAGCCGTGAGCCCCATTCTCCTGGTAGTTACCACCGATCACCTGATGCTGATGTTGAGAGTGGTAGTAAAGACACCTCGCAGGCGAGCCGTCGAACCGCAGCCTCCCCCTCGAACCAGAAAAAGCGCAGCAGCGGCCGTCCGGCGTGGCAGGTTCAGCGTGACGTCACGATCGCCCGGCAGGTGCGGCCGCTGGTGGGCTGGACGCAGCGGTCCGGTCTGCGGCAGTTGGCGTTCGCGCTGCGCCCGCTCATCAATGAGGGCCTGGACGTGCACACGATCGCCGCTGAGCTGCATGCCTGGCACCTGAGCTGGCATCCGGCCCGCCCGGCCGCGTACATCATCGCCCAGCTGCGTCGCCGGGCACTGCGGCAGGCAGCGCTCGATCACGCCACCGCCCCGCAGGCCAACACCGCGTGGGTGGCCTGGCGGGAGCAGCAGCACAAGGCGGCCGCAGTGCTCGACGAGCTGCTCGGAGCTGCTGCCGCCCCGCGTACGGATGCGGACCGGCGCCTGGCCCGGCAGCACGGCATCTACGACCCGCAGCTGGTCATCGACGCCTACGAGGACGACTCTGACGACGCCTTCGACCTCTACGGCATCACCCTCGTCTCCCGGATCTGCGGGGGACTCGCGAACCGACGCCATGTCCGGTTGGGGCATGACCATGACGAGCACCAGTAATCCCGTCGACCCGCCGGTCGCGGCCGGGGTCGACCTGGCCAGGGTTGCGCTGCGCGCCGCTCAGGCCCAGGCCCGGCAGCAGCCCACCACCAAGAAGCCGGTACACCGCCGGGCGTCCTCACCCCGGGGTGACGGCCGTGATCCGCTCGGACTCGGTGCGCTCCTGGGGCGCTTGGTGGTGGAACGGGCCTGGGACGTGCCGGTGGCCGGAGGCCGGCTCTCCGACCGGTGGGCCACGATCGCCCCGCACCTGGCCGGGCATGTCCAGCCCGCGGGTTTCGACACGGACACCGGTGAGCTCCTCCTGCACGCCGACTCCGACGCCTGGGCCACGAAGGCACGCCTGGACACTGCGGACATCGTGGCCGCGGCGAACCGGGCCGCTGGCCGGACCGCGGTGCGCAGCGTCAAAACGCTCTGCCGCCCGTACCCAGCAGCACCGAGCACGACACGACCGGCAACAACCCCAATCTCGGCACCGGACAGCACGCCGCCACGTGCAGTACCGGCGG
This sequence comes from Streptomyces sp. NBC_00654, assembly GCF_026341775.1. Classification (NCBI taxonomy): domain Bacteria; kingdom Bacillati; phylum Actinomycetota; class Actinomycetes; order Kitasatosporales; family Streptomycetaceae; genus Streptomyces; species Streptomyces sp. NBC_00654. Next base: position 53,482 of record NZ_JAPEOB010000007.1, read on the forward strand.
CCGCCCCGGAGCCTGCGGTGAAGTCGGCCGGCTTCCTCGAGGTCCTTGCCGCCCACCGGCAGGCATGGCCAGGCCCCCAGACCGACCCCACCGTCCAGGCCAAGAAGGAGCGGCAGGTCCGGGAGCGGCTGCGCGAGCCCGAAGAGCTCTTCGCCGACGGCCGCCAGGCCCTCTCCGACCTGAAAGCCTGCACAGGCGCCACCACGGACAGTTCCCGGTCCAGTGATGCCGCCCGGACACGGGCCCTGCAACGCCTGGCAGCCGAGCGGGCCGGGCTGTCGACGATCACACCTGCGGCCGCGCCCCGCCTTCAGCATGTCGTCCAGGTCATAACCGATGCGGAAGCATCCTGATGAGCGACGACGAGATCCCGGAACCGAAGCTGACACGGCCCCAGTGGTTCGGCGACAGATCGGCCTGGTGGATTCCAGCGCTTCGGTCGAAGGACTTCGCAGCACGCGTGGAGCCGCTCGGCATCGACGGGTAGCGGCGGCTGCGGACCTCAGTTGCACTCCGTGAAGGCAGGTGTGAGCGAAGGGGGTGGCTGGCGGTGTAGGGCCGATAGGGTGAGCTGGTGACGCAGAGTTCTGAACCTTCACCTTTGGTTGCCGGTCTGACCCGGCTGATCCCCTCCGTCGTGCCAGTAGCTGGTGCCGATCCTGAGCTCGTGGCCTTGGGGGAGCGGTACTGGGCGCTGGCGGGCTTCGTTCCCGAATTGGGAACGCCGGTCTGGTGCGAAAAGGCCAACGACATCAGCGTCGCGGGCTGGGGAAAGAAGCTCTACGCGGTGGCCGCCGCTGGCGTGCGTGCTGTGGTTCCGGAGCGGGAGTGCTCCCAGTGCGGTGGCGCGCTGAGTCTCACCTCCCGGACGGCTTTCCAGCAGGTCCTCGACGACGAGGAGACGGCTTGCGTGGACTGCACGCCGTCCCTGCTGGAGGCAGTCCAGTACGTCATCGACCCGGCTCGGAAGGCAAAACGCGAGCGGGCCCTGGTGCGGGAGCTGTCCCAGCAGGCCGCGCAGGACGCCCGAGCACGTTGGCTCGCTGAGCAGAAGGAAGCGATCGCGGACGACCACCCGGCCGTATTCCCCCGCGACGACGGGTTCCCGCTTACGGGCGTGAAGGAGATGGTGGCGACGCTGGCACTGTTGCGGTTCGCACCGTCGACTTCACCGATTTCCCGGGTTCGGGACTGGATGACACCCCTACACCCTGAGACGGCTAAGGCTTCCACGATCGTCGCCTCAACGATCCAGTCGGGTCTTCTGGCCATCCACCCGAGCAGCTCGCCTGGCGCATTCGTCTGGGAGCCGCAGTCCTACGAGCATGCCCTGCAGCAGGCGGGCGGTGACGTGGACGCCGTAGCGTCACCGGAACTCACCGACCGGTTCTACCCGCTCGATGCCAGCCTGTTCGCCCCTCGGGGATCGAGTGCCGGAACTGCGGTCAAGGCCTTGGACGACCACCTTGCTGAAGAACTCCGGCCAGCCAACATGAAGGCAACCCGGCAGGAAGACCTCCTCGCCCTCGCGCATGAGCTCATCGCTGGCGAGGCCATCCGCTACTTCACCAACCAGCTGGACGAACTCAACCTGCCCGACGTGCCTGCCAACCACACCGCTCGCCTGGGCGACGCCGTCGGAAAAGTCTCGGCGCACCGTCCCCTCAACGAGATCTACAACCTGGCATGGCGTGCGGTGCGTTCCGCGGCCGCGGCGGCGCAGAAGAACCCCCGAGCTCCGCGCGCAAACATGACCACCTACGCGGTAAACCAGCTCGAGTCGCTCGCGAAGCGGGCCGTAGACGAGCCCGACTGGTCACTCAAGGCGTTCAGCGAGGATCCGCGCTGCAGCGCGGCCGCCATGACCCGAGTTCTGTTCTTCAACGTGCTCGACGCCAATCCCCTCGAGGCAACGCTTCCTTCGCTCCGGGCATCTCTTCCCGCCCCCATTCCGGAGTACGACGGCGGTGCTGCCGAGCCCGACAGCGCCCCCACCCCGGTTAGGGAAACCCTCAACGATCTCGCCTGGCTGGGCGTCAACCAGCAATCGTGGAACCCGCTCGAGGTCCCGCGGCTTCTCAACACGATCAGCACGAGAGCGAGCGATTCGCCCGACCCACAGGTAAACGATCGCGTGCTGGCCCGCGAAGCGACCCGCCTGAAGGACCTGTACGAGAACCTGAAGCCGCACCTTGGCGAACATCATGCGGCCATGGCCGTGTTCGGTGCTGCCCAACTGCTGACCCACCCACTGAGCTACACCGACGAGCAGCGCACGAGCGGCGAATTCCTTCAGGAACTGATGTCCTACTTCCTGGTGAAGACCGAGGAAGAGTAGGGCGTCACGGTTTCGATCGACGACGTGCCGGACCCGGCGTTGGATCTTCGGCCGGATCTGGATCCCGTCCCGCTCACGACGAGGATCACCGAGGGCATGTCGTTGCAGGAACGGGCCGTGGCGAGCAGGACTGGGAGCCGGCGGAGTGCGACCAGCCGTGCCCGTGCGGCACACCGGACTGCGGTCACGGCGAGCCGTGTGGGGCTGAGGGCTGCGAGGGTCACGACCGGCACACCATGCGTAATCCGACGACCGAGGATGACGTGACGGCCTGGCAGGACTCGCTCGACTGCTGCGAGAGCTGCGGCTCCGCGTTCCTGAACCGCTTGCTGCCGGAGCAGCCGTGGGGGACCTTGAACGGCGATGGCACCGTGACGGTGTTCGACGGCGTCAGCCACTACGAGCTCGGTGTGTAGCCGGACTTCTGCGGGACGTGCCCGGTGACCACTGGGTTTGACTGGGCGTCACCGTACTGCCACGATGGCGCGCTACAACCCCATATAGAGGCGTTCTGCGAGGAGGTGACGCACCACGAGGTTCCCTGAGTAGAGCGCGGTTTTACGGCTGAGGTTTCAGAGAGCTCTTTCAACTCCCTCACCGCCGGTGCACCAGCTGCACGAATCCCTCGTTCCCGTCCCGGGACGGCGGCCACTTGCCATCCAATCCGGTGACCACCCGGTTTGACCGGACGTGAACGGCACTGTCAGGATGACGACCCACAACCGCATATAGAGGTACCGGCGGGCGAGGTGGAGCCAAGCTCCCTCACGACGGTGCAAGCACTACGGCGAGGTTGATGGCTCCAGCAAATCCCTCGCCTGCTCCACCGCACCAAAGCTCTCGTCCGTCCCGGGCGGGAGTTCTTTGTCTCTCCACCCCCGCATGTCCTGTGTTCGCAAGCCCCGGCGCCCGCCGGGGCTTTTCTGCATGCCCTTCGGAGGTCTCCGTGACGGATCTTGCTTTTGCTGTGCCCGCTTACGTCCTGCTCGCTGCGCTCGCGGTCATCGTCGTCCTGCTCACCGTGGTCGCCATCGTCGCGCGGGCGGTCGTGGCGAAGGCCCGGCCCGAGGACTTACAGCACATCCTCCCGGGCCTGGGGCAGGTCCTGGCCGCGCTCGCTCTCTTCCTCCCCTGGGGGCGTGGGACACGGGGCCCGACCGCCGCGCCGCCGGTCCCCGCACGGTCCGAGCGCAGAGGAGGCCAGCGGCCGCGTGGCTGAAGCCGGGGTCAGGCCGCCGGCGACTGGCTGGAGGGCGTGGCTTGGTCGGCGGGCTGGTCCAGCTGCTGCTGGCGGCGGCGCTGTTCGTTTCGGTGGTCCTCGACGCGCTGGGTGAACTTCTTCAGCGCCTCGTTCTCCCGGCCGGGCCCGTACTCGCTGTAGTGGCCGATGCCGAGCCGGACGGCGTTGGCCTCCTCCTCGATGGCGTCGGCGGTCTGCTGGAGGAAGTAGCTGCGCTCGCGGAACTTGTAGTAGCCGGTGAACATCGCGGCCACCGTGATGGCGAAGCTGATGGCGGTCAGGGTGACGCTCTGCCAGGTCAGTTCCTTGCCGGTGTCCAGGGCCGCGATCGTGGTCGTGGAGGCTGAGCCGATCATGATGAGGGTCTGCAGGCCGTTGTGGACCGCCCGGTACTTGCGGCTGTCGGCCTGGTACTGCTCGATCGCGGTGGTGACTTCCTCGCGGTAGAGCTTGCGCCGGTCGTCCAGGTCCGGGCTGCTCTTGACCTTCTGCTGCCACAGAGACTCCTGCTGCGAGGCGAGATGCGCCTCCAGGCGCTGGAGGCTGGACACGTTCCGCCCGGCGAAATAGACGCCGACCAGCGTCAACAGGGACATCAGGAGCAGGCCACCGCAGATCAGGTCACCCACGACGAACCGCGCCGGGTCGCCTGTGGTGCCCCAGGCGATGCCCGTGCCGATGACGGCGGTGAGTAAGGACAGCCAGCTGATGGCCGCCCCTGCGTGCCAGATGCGGTCCAGGAGCCGGCGCCGGGCGAGCTGCTCCTGGGCGTCGATGACGAGGTTGGCGGTCACCACGTAGATCCGTTCGTCGGCGTCCCGCTGGCGGGCGAGGACCAGTTCGTTCGCGTCCCCGATCCGGCGGGGCGCGTCGTCGTCGAAGTCGCGGGCCACAGGGTCAGCGGGCGAACGCTTCGGTCAGGCTGATGCGGTAGCCGTCCTCTTCCATCAGCACGACGGTGACGCCGAACGGGTCGGGGTGGTCCAGCTCGATGGGGGTGAAGGAGAAGTTCATCGCGGCCTGGATCGGCGGCACCAGCTCGCCGCCGGGCTGCGGCGCGGGCGTCGGTCTCCAGTCGGGGGCGACCGACGCCCAGCCCTCGGGGCTGCGGGACAGGAGCTGCTCGCTGTAGGGGAACTGGTGCAGGACGTGCCCGTCGCGGGTGGCGAGCACCATGTTCAGGCACGGCGCCGGACCGACGATCGGCAGCTCGCAGGCGGTGGCGACGTCGTGGGTCTCCCACGCGAGGACGACCTCGTCTGCTCCGGCCGCCGCAGCGATGTTCGAGAGCTCCGCGATCCCGGCGAGCGCGTCCTGGCCGACCTTGAGCGGGCGGACCCAGATCAGCCCGACCAGCTCGCCGCGCACCAGCGGCATCATCAGCGGGCGCGGCACGACCCCCTCACCCAGCGATGCGGTGTACGTCTCCTTCGCGACGCCGACCAGTCCGTTCCACATCCGTGCTTCCACGGAAGCCCCCTCCGTCTGCCGATCCGATCACCGCACCCTGCCACGGGGGCCGAGGCCGTGTCAGCGAGATGATCAGCCAGCTCCCGACCGGGCGCGGCGGGGAGGAACCGGTCTCAGGCGGCCGCCCGCATGCGTGGGCGACCGCGGGTGCGGACAGTTGTTCAGGATGGTGGGGTGTCGTCGGAGGGCCCCTGCTGGTTCTTGGGCTCGTCGCCGTCAGCTGCCGGAGGGTCGGTGACCGGCTCCTCGGTGCCGCCGGGGGCTGTGCCGCCGGCGGGATACACATCAGTGGGGGAGGAGCGGTCGTCCAGGGTGATGGTGACCTGCTGGCCGTGCGGGGTGAGGCCGGTCAGGCGGGCCTGGATCCTCTCGTACAGGGTGGCGGCCAGCTCCTGGTCGCCGTAACAGTGCCATTTCGCCAGCGGACAGCCGAAAACAGCCGCACCGGGAAAACGCCGCCCCAAGGCGGTCGCCCTGTCGGCCGCGCTGGCTCTCGCACGTCAGGAGACGTGGGCCGCGGCCCACAGCCAGTACGCGGCGCTGCCGACCCCGGACCGACCCGACGGCGCGATCATCGCGACCACCACTCCGGGCCTGTGGGAAGGGGAAGCGGTCCGCGTCCTGGACCTCAACGCCTGACAAATCACGATCACCGCAGCACGGGCGGGATGGCTCGTGGGGGCGGGGAGCGGCCAGGAGCGGCCCTTCGACGACGAAGGGGCGGTGGGTACGGGCGCGGTATCGTGGGGTTCCCTTATCTGCGGTTTTTTGTGATCTGGCGGGAGTACGCGTGCCTGAGGACCCCATCGCCCACAGCGAGCTCGCCGCTCTGACCCGGCGGTTCGAGGAGGTCGCGGAGAAGCACGATCGTGAGTTCGGGATCGTCAAATCCGACCTCACCGCGGTGCGGCTCCAGATCGGCAACCTGGATCAGAAGGTCGAGGCGCTCAGCGACAAGATCGACCGTAACCAGGCCCAGATCATTGAGCTGCTCACCCGGCTTGTGGGTCGGAACCCCGACGCTGGCTGATTCTGTTGCCGGGCCCGGCGCCCGGTCCTTTTTGTACGTGACGACGGCCCGGCCGGGCTCCTCCGGTCGGGCCGTCGTCACGTGCCGGGGCAGGGTCCGTAGACGAGGTGTTACTGGCCGCTCGCGTTCCGACGAGAGCGTCGGCGGTCTGCGTGGCCGGAGCCGGGCGGGCCGTTTCCCGGCACACCGGCTCCCTGAAGGCCCCTTGTCTTGTCCCTGATGCGCCAGCGCGTCGGTCAGTTCTGTGCGAGCAGGGTGCAACGGGCTTCGACCAGTGCGCGCCAGCGGGTGCGGGTGGTGTGCTTGCCCTCGAGCCATTGGGTGAGAGAGGCGTTGGTAAGGGGCAGACCAGCGGCGCGGCGGCGTGGTGGAAGGCGAGGGCGAGCTTCACGAACCGGTGGAGGAAGGGGAGCGGATCGGCCATCGCTACTGCTTCTGGCTGTTCGCCGCTTGAACTGGCGGCAGACTCAGCTCGAACCAGACGACCTTGCCGATCGAGAGCCGTGCGGCACCCCAATGCCTGGCCAGCTGGCTCACGACCGACAGGCCCCGGCCGACCTCGTCCATGTCCCGCGCCCGGCGCCGCCGGGGCAGCTGCGGGGAGTCGTCGATGACCTCGCAGTGCAGAATTTCGGTACGCAGCAGCCGCAGCGTTATTGGTCGCTCCGCGTAATGCACCGCATTGGTCACCACCTCGCTGACTAGCAGCTCCACCGTGTCGGACAGGTCGTCCAGGCCCCAGCGGCTCAGTGTCTGGCGGGCCAGCCTGCGGGCTTTCCTGGGGGCGGTTTCGTCCGGCTCCAGGTGCCCGTACGCGACATCGTTCGGCGCGATCCCGTCGAAGCGGGCCGCGAGCAGCGCGATGTCGTCGTCCCGGTCACCGGGGCCGAGCATGTCCAGAACGTCGTCGCAGAGTGCCTCCAGCGGCAGCGGGTGGTCCGGGCCATTCAGTCGGGCCGTGGCGGCAAGCCGTTCGCGCAGCAGCTCGATCCCGGTCCAGACGTCCCGCAACCGGGACTCCACCAGACCGTCCGTGTACAGCAGCAGCGTGGCCCCTGCGGGCGCGTCCAGCTCGACGGCCTCGAAGACGTGCCCGACCCCGATCGGGACACCGGTGGGTACCTGCAGCACCTCCGCACTGCCGTCCAGATGGAGAAGGACGGGCGGCGGATGCCCGGCGTTGGCGATGGTGATCCGGTGCGCGACCGGGTCGTACACCGCGTACAGACAGGTCGCCACCGCGTCCGGGCCGATTCGCTGGGCTTGTTCGTCGAGGAGCTGCAGGACCTCCTGCGGCAGCAGGTCGAGCCCGGCCAGGGTCTGCACGGTGGCACGGAGCTGCCCCATGATCGCCGCAGACGTCATGGAGTGCCCCATGACGTCGCCGACGACCAGGGCGACCCGGCTGCCGGGCAGCGGGATCGCGTCGTACCAGTCGCCGCCGACCCGGGCTGTCTCGGCGGCTGGCAGATAGATGGAGGCGAGCTTGACGCCAGTTTGCTGCGGCAGGGAGTTAGGCAGCATCAGGCGCTGGACCTTGTCGGCGAAATGCGCCTCCCGCCCGTACATCACGGCCTTGTCGATGCCGAGCGCGCTCTGGGTGGCGAGCTGGGCGGCGACCAGGAGGTCGTCGTCCGAGTCGAACGCCGGCCGCCCGGCTCCGCGCTCGAAGACCGCCGCGCCGACTACACGACGGCGGCCGCGCAGCGGGGCGAGGATCACCCGATGTCCGCTCGGTGTACTGCAACTGTCGCCCAAGAGTTCGGGCAGGGCGGCCTGGGCGACGGCTGAGTCGCCGAAGACGGGGCGCACACCACGCAGTACCTCGGCTAACGCGCTGCCGGAGGGTACTTCGCATAGCTCGGCCGGCGGGGCGGGTGCAGGCTGCGGGTCCAGCACCGGCAGCAGGGCACGGGCTGAGCCGTTGCTTTCCTCGACGGGCGGGCGCAGTTGGTCGCTGCGGCGCAGTCGCAGCACGAGGGGTTTCACGGGGCGCTCGTCGCCGACCGGCAGCGGGTCACGCAGGTAGACCACGATCTTGTCCGCAAACGTTGGTACCGCGGCCCGGCAGAGGCCAAGGACGATCTCATCGAGGTCCATTCCGCGGGAGATCCGCCGGGACGCGGCTCCGACGAACCGCATACGGTCTGACTGCCTTTTCAGAACCAGCCCGCTTCCCGGCTCTTCATCGCTGCTGGGAGGGTTGTTCGGGGTTGTTCCGAAGAACTCGCCACCCACGGTCACGCGAGGTCCATCAGGATCCAGGCCTAGCCACTCCGCGTCTGGCCCGGTGTCGCCAGGAGACTCACGCCACCCCAGCTCGTCGGCGATTTCCTCCACAGCCTCGTGCTCGCGGTCAAGCAGACCGCGGGCCGTCTGGAGCGCTTCATCCATCTGATCGAGCGCACCGTCTTCGTCAGAGCGGCCAGTGAACTGCTGAGGAAGGCGCACTTCCGGCCCCAGCGGGGGCGAGGCCTCCGGACTGCCCGCAGTCCGGAGGCCCTTGAGCTCGGCCTCCAAGACGAGAATCCGGCGGGCCGCCACGTCCGCCAGGGCCTGGGCCTTCGCTCGTTCGGTCTCCGCACGAGCGAGCTGGAGCTTCAGATCGCCTCGCTGCGCCGTGGCACGTCCGAGACGGTGGCGCACGGAACCGATACCCGTGGCATCCGGGTCCGGAGCACCATTCAGAGCGTCCAGGCGGCGCGTGAGTTCGGAGACCTGGGCCTGAGCCTGGCCCAGGAGGTTGAAGAGAACAGTTGCGACCTGCAGTGACTGGTTGCGTGCGCGCTCGCTGGCCTCGTAGGCCTGTCGCACACGGTTGAGTTCCTCCAGCGCGCTGAGGGTTCGTTCCTGGGCCTGGAAGAGCTCACGGGCGGATACTGCCGGTTCGCCATCGGAAGCAATCACGGTGGGGTGGGCTTGGGCGGCCTCCCATAAGAAGCGCGCCGGCTCCATGCGGCGAGTCGTCGCTGCTTGGGGTTCGTGCCGGAAACAGGAATCCGCGACTGCCTCGACCAGGTCCCATGCCAGGCCTTCACCTGCGAGCCGCTCGCGCAGCTTCCGCAGCGGAGGAACTGCTCCGTCGTGGAAGTGATCCGGGGTGAGCTGGGAGTGCAGCTCGGAAACGCTCAGAGCCGCTTCGTCCAGCCACGACCTGACGATGCCGACGAGGTCGTTGATCTCGGTGCAGCGCCCCTTGATCGCCCCCCATGGACGGCCCGGCCGATTTGCGCCAGTCACTCTTGACGTCCCTTCAGGGTTATCGCGAACAACCCTGTGTTGTCGGCAGAACAACATCCAACCCGCACGTGAACGCTCCTCGCAGGTGGATCCTCGAATTGCCCGAGCACAGGGCATTCCACAGATCCGCAGGCACGGCCTGCTCACGAGAGGCGACCGATCATGGAGATTCTCACCGACGCGCTGCCGGAGTTCCTGGGAGCTCTGGGCTCGGCCGGAGCCGTCGGGACCGTGATGTGGTGCTTCCGCACCTGGCGGCGGCGCGCACGAGGCCCAGCGAGGGGGCCAGCGTCCACCAGCCTCACGGAGTTCATCGGTGACCAGGCAGCGCCTGCGGACCAGCGCAATGCGACGGCCAGGCGCTACACCCTGCTCGGTACGTTGACAGAAGACGGCAGCCCGAAGCAGCTGACCAGCACGCGGTCGGCAGGGACGGTCATCGTGTGGCCGATGGGACACGGGCAGGAGCGTTTCGAGCTCACTGACGTGCAGCTCTACGACGGCACGTTTGCGGCCGAGCCGGCCACCCGATACGAGGCAGCTCGTTGAGATGACGTTGAAGGGGTGCAGCATTCAGACGGAGGCTGCACCCCTTCAACGTCTGTTCCGCGTGGCCGCGTGGCTCGCCGCCGGGAAGCGTGTGTGATTCATGCGCGATTGAATGCGTGAATCGATGCGCGATCGGGTACGATGCGTTTGGAGGTGACTTCTGTGTCCACTGAGAACGAGCTGTTCAGCGCCGTCGACGCACTGCTGGAGCAAGTCGCGCAGGACGACCTGCCGGACCCTGCGGAGCGCAAGCGTCTGCGCGAGGCGGCGGGCCTGAGCCAGGCGCAGATCGCCACGGCGCTGACCGCCCGCCGGGAAGCGGTCGGGAACTGGGAGACCGGGCGGACCGAGCCGCGGCCGCCGAAGCGCGCCGCCTACGCCCGACTGCTGGAGGGCCTCGCCGCCCGCTTCCCCGCCCCGGCCGCCGACGCGCCCGCCCCTGCCCCGGCCCCGGTGGTCCCGGAGGCATTCACCGGCCCGGCCCCGGAGCCGGCCCCTGCCGCGCCCGCCGCCGCTGTCCCGCCGTCCCGGCCGACGACCGAGGCGAGCAGCACCAGGCCGACGACGACGTCGCGGCGCCCGGGTGCGAAGAAGGCGGCGGCGAAGAAGACCACAGCTGCCGGCGCCGTCGACCCGCGCTTCGAGAACGGCCCGCTCGCGGTGATCGACGCCGACGCCGACGGGGAGGTGTCGGCGTACTGCGTCGGCGGCCTGGTCCTGGACGTGCCCGCCAAGTCGATCCCGTCTCTGGTCGACTGGACTCTGACCGAAGCCAGGCTCGGGCAGGCCCGGCTGCACCGCAACGGCCGCGACGCCGACCCGATCCTCGTCCTGACCGCAACCGCGCTGCACCGCTACGGCCTGCCCGCCGCCCTGTCGGAGGAGGAGCAGCGCCACGGACGGCTCGCGGACAGCCACAAGGTGGTCAAGCAGATCGCCAAGGCCGGTCTCCAGCTCACGCAGCGCGGCCTCGGCCCGTGGGCGCGTGTCTTCCGTGAGCCCGAGGGCTCCAGGCGCCGCTGCGTCCAGCTGTGCGTCCTGCCGTGGAACGCGCTGGACGCGCGGGAGTGGGACCGTAAGGACAACCCGGTCCTGCCGACGATGCATCCGGCCGACCTCGCCCGGTACCTCGGTCTGTACGCGGAGCGGGTGATGACGCCGCGCGGCACCACGGCGACGACCGGCCTGGAGCTGATGGTCGCGCTGCGCCCGCCGACCCGCGCGGAGAAGGACGAGGCCACCGGCGAGTTCAAGCGGGCCTTCAACGACGACGCGCTCACCCAGCTCTATCCCGTGGTGGAGTGCGAGGTTCCCGACGAACACCCGGTCCTGAAGGGGAAGTTTGCCCGGCACCACCTGCGTACCCCTGCCGAGATGCTGATGGAGGAGCCCTACGACTGGTGCCGGCCGCTGACCGATGACGAGTGCGTGAACCAGTTCCTGGTCGTCGTCGACCTCAACATGAGCTTTGCCGCGGCCGCGAACGGGCTCACGGTCGGGCTGAACGGGCCGACCCACCTGGAGAACAACCCGGCGTTCGACGCGTCGCTGCCCGGCTCGTGGCTGGTCGACCTGTCCCACGTCGACCTGTCCCGCGTCCGGATCAACGGGCGTACCGTCGACGGCTCCCGGCTGCCCTCCCCGTTCACGCCGAAGGGCGACCGCCCCGAGGGCCCGGCCTGGTACGCCACGCCCACCGTGCAGTACGCGGTGGAGCTGGGCTTCGACGTCGCGCCAATCGAGGCGTACGTGCGCACCCAGACCGGCCGCTACCTCGACTCCTGGTACAAGCGGCTGCGCGACGCCTACGTGGAGACGATGGCCGACATGGGCGTCACCACCGACCTCACCGGGAGCGAGTTCCTCGAGGCGATGGCGCGTCGCAAGCAGGTCGACCCGACGATGGCGCTGCTGGAGACCGCGATCAAGGCGACGGCGAAGGGCGCGATCGGCAAGCTGCGCCAGCGCTCCCGGGGCCAGGTGCCGTACTACGAGCCCTACCCGGCGCTGGAGCGGTGGACGTGGCGCCCCGACATCCGGGCCGCCGTGCTCGCGAACCAGCGGACCGGCCTGCACCGCAAGCTGATGAAGACGGCGGCCACCGCCGACCTGTACCCGGTCGCGATCGGCACCGACGCGATCGTCTACCCCTCGCCCGGCCCGTCGCCGCTGGACGTCCTGCCGCACACGCCCGAGGGCAAGCCGGCGCCGGGCACGTTCCGGCTCGGGGTCTCGCCCGGAATGGTCAAGCACCAGGGCGCCCAGACCGTCCTGTGGGCAGAGCAGCAGTTCGAAGAGCGCGGCGGCGTCTTCAACATCGCCAACCTCATCAAGACCGACCAGAGCGCCGGAGAAGGGGAGTAACCCATGGTCGACTCACTCGGGGACAGCCTGGACCGCGCGCTGGAGGGGGCGTTCACCCGCCGCATCCCGCAGAGCGCCCAGGCGCAGATGAAGTACCTCGTCAAGCAGCTCAAGGGCACCAAGGCCGCCGCCCAGGCGCTCGGGATCTCCCAGCGCACGGTGGAACGCTACGTCTCGGGCAAGCTCAAGCGGCCCCGCCAGGACCTGCGCGGCCGCCTGGAGCGCGAGGTCAAGAAGAGGTGGCAGCCGCAGATCCGCGCGAAGGCGAGGAAGAGGGCGGCGTCCGCGGACGGCCTGGTCGTCTCCACCCGCGCCCGGTTCGGGTTCACCGCGGAATCGGGCACGACCGACGACGCCCGGATCCGCGACATCACCCAGGCCCTGCCGCCTGAGTTCGCCGACCAGCTGTTCAACGCACGGGAGCAGGGCAAGACCGAGGACCAGCTCCGGCAGATCGCCGCCGACGGCCTCGCCCGGATGTACTTCCGCGCCAACAACAGCCGCGCCCAAGGGCTGGGCGTGGAGTTCACCGACGTGGAGCGGCTCAACATCGAGCTGTGATCACCCGCCCACGGCAGGGGCCCCGAACCGGCGTGAGGTTCGGGGCCCCTGCCAGATGCTGTCGCCGGGTCAGCCGACGGCGGCCTTCTCTTCGGCGAGTGTCTTCTTGGCCTGCTGGTAGTCCTCGTACGTTACGGCGTCCAGCGCCTCCATTCTGGCGAGCGTCTCCACCGTGTCGTCCTTCTTCATCGCGCTGTCGGTGAACTTCAGCAGCAGTTCCACCATCGCGTGGCTCTTCCAGTGCCGCAGTTCCGCCTCGTTCAGCAGCTCCGGGCCGCCGGTCATCATCAGGTCGACCAGCCGCTCCCGGGCCCGCCACTCCCGGCGCCGACGCCACCAGCCCCCGCCCGGCCGGTTCAGATCCCGCACCTTGCGGATCTGGTCCACCATGGCCCTGATCTGCGTCTCCTGCTCGGGCGTCCACGCCTTCCCAGCGCTGTCAGACAGCGCTTGGACGGCCTCTCGGGCGGCCTTGCTGTCGTCGCCCGGCCCGTCACTGCTCAGCTGCTCCACGGCCTTCCTGAGCGACGCTTCCGCCGCCGTGGTGTCGTCGTCTTCAGACACGCTCTCCCCTTCTCCTCGCAGAGGCGCGCGGTATGCCCGCCGCACCGCTCCCTGGGCAATTGGACGGTCGGCCTACTGGGGGTCCGGGTCCGACCCACCTGGCGCGGCCGCCGTACGACGGGAGCGCCGGCGGATGACGCCGGGCAGCTGGCGGGAGGCGGCGGCCGGGATGAAGAACAGCCCGGTCATGCCGAGCTGTCCTGTTGTGCCGTCCCTGTCTCAGCTCTGGGGGCAACGAGGCCATCGAAGTTGCCCATGGTGGTGACGTCATCGCACAGGCCAGCGGTGTCGGTGTCGACGGGGGTGAGAATGCCGTCGCTTCGGACGGTCCAGGCCACCAGCGGGTCCACGGTGAACGTGCCATCCTCGTTCTTGTACCGAGCGCTCCACCCACCACCGGGGATGGCGGCGACAACAAGGTGCCCACCTTCCGAGAGCCCGGTGAAGTTACGGCCGCTGTCCGCCGGGACGAGTCGACCACTGCGCTCATCAACGACGAGCGCCTGGCCCTCGTCGTCCCAGGCAATGACGGGCTTGCTCCTGTAGACCGTGCGGCCGTTTGCTTCCTGCTTGTAGTTCGCTTCATAGGGGTGTTGCGCTGGGATCACTACGTCTCCTGGGCAGGTTGGTACTGGTCTTGATGTGACCGTACGGCCGGAGCGGTCTGTCCGTCCCGGGGTTCGATCAGGTCAGACCGGCCGTACGACGCCACGTCGCCGGGGCGGGGCAGCTGCTGCCCGGCCTGGTAGCCGACCTGGACCAGGTGCACCGGCACCTCCACCGCGATCACCACCCACATCAAAACCCGCAGCCCCCGTAACGCGCCGCGCTCCTCGTCCATCCACATCAAGTCAGGGGGAACGTACTGACCGGGCGTCCTTGCCCACCAGGGCACCATCACCCGCAGGGATGATGATCAGCCGCCTTCGATGTGGTCGAAGCCGCGCAGCACGGGGTCCAACTCCTGCCCTGCGCCGCACAGGGAGCACAGTCGGGTACCGGGCTGCTCCGCGATGTCCAGCGCCCGCGCCAGAGGCAGCAGCGGCGCGTCCTGCGGGGCCTCGGCGCAGTCGACGGCGTGGAGCACGGCACGGCCGGGCCCGCGGCCGCCGCCCACCTTCTGCAACACCCAGCCCGAGGGCCGGCGGGGCCCAGCACCTCGCGCACCGACGACGGCGGCGGCAGCCGCTCGGTAGGCACGGCGTCGTAGGAGACGCCGTCGACCGGCCGTACATGCTCGGGGGCGCGCACCCACACCCGGTACTCCGCAGCCTCCACACCGCCGTCCACCTGGTGAAGAGGCCCTATTCGGACCGTGCGCTATTCCCCTGCCCGACGCTCGTTGGAGTGGTTGAGTCCAGGGTGTTCGAGACGCGAGGATCCGCCGATTTAGTCCAGCCTTCAGCCAGATAGCTGGTCTGGGCCTTGTGATGGCAGAGGCTCCGTCGTGATGACCCTTCGGAGACTTGGGAGGGCTGGACATCAGGTGAAGAAGGGGGAAAGGGCTGCGGTGATGGCGGCGGCGAGGGCGAGGACGGCGGCGAAGGTGCCAGCAGCCCGGGTGCAGGCTGTTGGCCAGGTGGCGCCGTCGATACGGGCCAGCATGCCGGCGCCGACGGCGGACAGCAGCGCGACGAGGAGAACGACAGCGATGCTGAGAAGGACAAGAGCGACGGTCACGGCAGACTTCCTGGACACGGTGGGGTGTTGACAGGGACCAAGTTCGCGGAACCGCTGTGCGCCATGGTTCACCTGAACGAAGATGAACACGGGCACACACGACCTGGAGGCCGTCACATGCACGACGAGCCGGACCGCCAACGGTCAGCACAGTCCGAGCTGCGCTCAAGACTGGATGAGGGGCGGGCCCTCGCCCGCTTGGATAAGACGCAACTCTTCAAGAGAGCGGGACTGGGGCGTACGACGGTGTCGAACGCGCTCTCCCCCAACAAGGGGGTGCCGTCGGTAGACACGGTGACGGTGCTGGCCGACGTGCTGAAGCTGCCGAGGGAAGAGCTGCTGGAGTTGCGGCGGATCGCGGCCGGGGAGACAGGCACCACGTCCGCCGACATGTCGGGGCCGGGCCGGCCGATCGGGCAGTGGGATCCGCACGAACTGGAAGTCCACCCCGCCGGACCCGGCAAGAGCCCGTCGAACACCGACGGCGTGCGGGCACTGCCGGGGTATGCGCGACGCGAGCACGACCAGGTGCTGGCCAACGCGGTCACCGCGGCCGCCACGGGCCGCAGCCAGATCGTGGTCCTGGTCGGGGCCTCCTCGACGGGTAAGACCCGGGCGTGCTGGGAGGCCGTGCAGCCGCTCGCCGAGAAGGGCTGGCGGCTATGGCATCCCTTCGATCCGACCCGCGCCGAAGCCGCACTTGAGGAGCTGCACCGGGTCGGGCCGCAGACGGTGGTGTGGCTGAACGAGGCACAGCACTACCTCGGCGACCGGAAGTTTGGCGAGCGGATCGCGGCCGCAGTGCGCCAGCTGCTGCTCGACGAGGAACGCGGCCCGGTCCTGGCCCTGGGCACGCTGTGGCCCGAGTACGCACACCACTACACCGCCCTGCCCAAACCGGGCGGAGACGATTCGTACAGCCTGGTGCGGGAACTGATGGCCGGACACATGGTGAGTGTCCCCGAAACGTTTGACACAGCGGCCCTGACCGCTGCTGCGGCTCTTGCCGAGCAGGGCGACGCCCTGCTGGCCGATGCGCTCACCCGCAGCCGGAACGGCGGCCGGATCACCCAGGATCTGGCCGGAGCTCCCGAGCTCCTGCGCCGCTACGAACAGCCCCGCCAGGCCGCCTCCCGCGCGCTTCTGGAGGCGGCGATGGACGCCCGCCGACTCGGTACGGGCCTCCACATCCCCCGGGCCTTCCTGACCGACGCCGCACGCGACTACCTCAGCGACCACGACTACGACCAGCTCACCGACGACTGGGCCGAACAGGCCTACGCCGAACTCGCCGAGCGGGTCCACGGCAAGCAAGAACCCCTGCGCCACACCACGCCCCGGCCCTCACAACGCCCGCCCACCCCCACCACCGACGCCGTCACCACACCGCCGCCCCCCGCGGGCCCGGTGTTCCTGCTCGCCGACTACCTCGAACAACACGGCCGCACCACCCGCCGCCACCTGTGCCCACCCGCATCCTTCTGGTATGCCGCACACACCCACCTCACCCACCCCGACGACCTGAACAACCTCGCCCAAGCAGCCACAGACCGGCATCGCCTGCAATGGAGTCACCACCTCCTCCAACGCGCCGCCGACCACGGCAACACCTACGCCCTGACCCACCTGGCCAAGAGGCGGGAGGAGGCCGGGGACCGGGACGGCGCCGAAACCCTCGCCCGGCAGGCCGCCGACCACGGCGACAGTGGTGCCCTACTCAGCCTGGCCGTGGGGCGGGAGCATGCCGGGGACCGGGACGGTGCCGAAGCCCTCTACCGGCAGGCCGCCGACCACGGCAACACCTACGCCCTGACCCACCTGGCCAAGAGGCGGGAGCATGCCGGGGACCGGGAGGGCGCCGAAGCCCTCTACCGGCAGGCCGCCGACCACGGCGACAGTGGTGCCCTACTCAGCCTGGCCGTGGGGCGGGAGCATGCCGGGGACCGGGACGGTGCCGAAACCCTCGCCCGGCAGGCCGCCGACCACGGCAACACCTACGCCCTGAACTACATGGCCGAGAGGCGGGCGGAGGCCGGGGACCGGGAGGGCGCCGAAGCCCTCTACCGGCAGGCCGCCGACCACGGCGACACCGGCGCCCTGATCCACTTGGCCAAGATGCGGGCGGAGGCCGGGGACCGGGAGGGCGCCGAAGCCCTCTACCGGCAGGCCGCCGACCACGGCGACACCGGCGCCCTGACCCGCTTGGCCGAGAGGCGGGCGGAGGCCGGGGACCGGGAGGGTGCCGCCTCCCTCGCCTGGCAGGCCGCCGACCACGGCGACACCGGCGCCCTGACCCGCTTGGCCAAGATGCGGGCGGAGGCCGGGGACCGGGACGGTGCCGAAGCCCTCGCCTGGCAGGCCGCCAACCACGGCGACACCGGCACCCTGACCCACATGGCCGAGAGGCGGGTGAGGGCGGGGGACTGGGAGGGTGCCGCCTCCCTCTACCGGCAGGCCGCCGACCACGGCGACACCTGGGCCCTGACCGTCTTGGCCGAGAGGCGGGAGGAGGCCGGGGACCGGGACGGCGCCGAAACCCTCGCCCGGCAGGCCGCCAACCACGGCGACACCGGCACCCTGACCCACATGGCCGAGAGGCGGGTGGAGGCCGGGGACTGGGAGGGTGCCGAAGCCCTCGCCCGGCAGGCCGCCGACCACGGCGACACCGGCGCCCTGAACTACATGGCCGTAATGCGGGAGCATGCCGGGGACCGGGAGGGCGCCGAAGCCCTTGCCTGGCAGGCCGCCAACCACGACGACATCTGGGCCCTGACCCGCTTGGCCAAGATGCGGGAGCATGCCGGGGACCGAGAGGGTGCCGAAGCCCTCGCCCGGCAGGCCGCCGACCACGGCGACACCGGCGCCCTGACCCACCCAGAGGGGCCGCCGGACATCTTCAACAGGCTGTGGCCGTATGGCCTGGACCCGGACGGCACACCGACATTTCCATGGCAACCGTCCGTGTCCGTAGAACGGAGGGAACACGGACTGCCGGGCCCGTCATAGGGATGCCGCCGTTTGCGGCTGGTGACGATCCTGCTGGGTACGGAATAAGCCAGCAGGATCGAGGACAGGGTTCTTACCGGCCCAGTGATGTCGTCGATGGTGAGGCTGACCGATACGGCTGACGGGTTGCGCGCGCACGAGGCGGAACATCTCGAAGATGTTCACGGTGTCGCCCGGCCGCGCGCACGTGAGCAGTTCGCCATACCCGGTACCTGAACCTGCTCCCGTGCCTGGGATGATCCCGCCACCTTCGGCGCATCGGCCACAGGGCGAACCTTCGAATTGGGTCGAGCTCCCTCATCTCCATCGCCACCGCGGGTGCCCCCTTCGGGCGCATTCACCCGAACCAGCTTTCGTGCAACACCTGTTGCGGCTGCTAGCGTCAGGGAACCTGGCGCTGAGCTGCGGGAATCCCCCTAGGCCTACCTCGCCCCACAGCATCCACCCCAGAGAAGGTCTGGCCGTCCGGCAGGACCACGCGCACCGGCACGGGCACCGCCTGGCCCTGGGGCGTCGTCGTCATGCCGACCACGGTAGGCAGACCCGACCCCGCCCCGACGCCCGCCGTGCGGCCCGCCGTGCGTCGGCCTCTGTCCACAGGCCCGGTCGGGCCTGATGATCACATGACTGATGACGACGTGAAGCGTGCGGCCCGAACTCGCTCCAAGATCCTGGATGGCTTCGCCCGTGCGGAGCGGGCCCTGTTCACCCGGCCCGCACCGAAATCCGCGCGAGCCCAGATGAAATTCCTTCGCACGCGCGAGAAGGGCTCCACCAAGACCCTGGCCGAACGTCTGGGCGTCTCGCGCAAGACGGTGCAGCGCCTACCTCTCGGGTGCCTCCACCAACCCGAACAAGCGGCTCCAGGAGGCGCTGGTGCAGGAGACCGAATCAGAGTGGCAACCGCAGGTCAGAGCACAGGCAAGGCAGCGCGCGACGTCCTCGGGCGGGCTGATCATCTCCTGCCGGGCGTACTTCGGATTCGGCCCGGAGGGCACCTCGGACGCGGGCCGGGTGCGAGACATCAGCGTCGCCGTCAGCTCCTCCCACGCGGCCGCGATCTACGCCGCGCAGGAGGACGGCGCGACGGAGAGCGACCTGCATGACGCAGTCGCGGAGGCCATCGCGGACACCTATTTCCGTCAAGGCGGCGGCGGCCGTGCGGGCCTGGAGGTGAAATTCGCGGACGTGGAGTGGCTCAACATCCAGTTTTAGCAGCGCAAAATTCGCGACTGCTGTAAACCTGGTGACCAGCTCGCCGAAGTGCAATTCAGGGCGAGCCGCGATTTCCGATTCCTATGTGAAAGCGAGTCCTGATGAACACGTCCGACGGGTGGCGTCCGCGCCGTGGCCGTGTCCCCGACGCCCGCGCCCCTCGATCGACTACGCGAAGGCCGGCCGGTCCGCGGTGCGGCGGCGCGCGCTGGGCATGACGCACACCGAAGCAGTGGCGGGCCTCGAACGGGCCGAACTCGACGCGCACCTGGGCCGTCGCGACGAATCCGCATTCGACGACGGCGGCCGCCGTGAAGCGGAGCTCACGGAGTGGCAGCGCATCGTGCAACTGCTCGCCGCGACCGGTGGCCCGTACGACCCGGACGCCGACGTCGTCGTCCAGGAGGAGCTCACCGAGGACCGGCGCCGCGAGGAGGCCGAGCAACAGCGCCGCCAGGAGCAGCAGCAGATCGCCGACCGGGCCGAGGAACTGGCGGCCCTGGCCGGGGCCGGCCGACTCGATCGGACCGTGGCAAGCCGGTCCGGAGACGAAGCAGCCCGCGAACTGCTGGCCGACCGCAACGACTACCGCGTCGAAGCGGTCGATGACTGGCTCGCCCGCGCCCTCGCCGATCACTCCGGTCACTACGCGGCCCCGGGCGCCCGTACGGCCGCCGTCGGCTCGCTGCCTGCCCCGGTGCGCGCCCATGCCGCCCTGCTTGCCGCGCTCGCCCGCATCGGCGCCCCGGCCACCGACGACGAGCGGGAGTTCACCGGCCGTCTCGCCCAGGCCGACCCGGCCGCCACCAACGCGCTCGCCGCCTCACTCCGCACCCGGGGAGCAGCTTGTGAGTGAGGACGTGGTCGCCGTGTGGGTGGAGTCGACGGGCTGCGGCCCCCGGTACGAAGAGCTGGCGGCCGACGGCGAGCTCTACGTCGACTACGCGCCCCCGCTCGGGGAGCCGTACTTCGAAGGTGATGACGACCCGGACTACAACCCGATCTGCGGCTGCCCGCACCTCCCGAAGCAGTGGTGCACGGGGTGCGGCGGATGCGCGGTCTGCGGGCAGTGCCGCGAGCCGCACGTCTGGCCGCCGCTCCGGAACTGATCACCGACGCCCCCAGCCCTCAGCTCCCCGGCGAAGAGCTGGGGGCTGGCTCTGTCCGTGACAGCGGCGTCCGGCAGCGCTGTGGCCGCCGCCACGCATCGAATGTTCACGACGACGGGCAGCAGCGCGGGGCGCCTTGCGAGGGCAGCGGAGATCGGTACGTCTGCTGCTCGTTCAGGGAAGGGCGCGTCCCGCAGAGCCCGGAGCCGGTGTCACGCTGACAGACCGTGACTACCGCGCACCTCATGGATAAGTGTCACGCCGCAGACAACATGACCGCCTATGTCCTTTTCTGGGGGTCACAAGCGGCCCTCAGTGGGAGTCTTCGCTTCCTTGGGGGAGTCTGTGGTTGACCTGCGCCAGTTGATCGATTGCCACCGATGGATGACCAGTGGCCTTCTGTGTCAATGAAGGGTGATCACTCGCTCGCTTATGTCAGCGAAGGATGACCGGTGGTGGTAGATGCCCCTCCGTCGATCTGGTCCCCTGCCTCAGATGATCTGGTCCGAGACGGTCGCCGCTTGCTGATCGGCAACTCCCAGGAGCCGATAAGTTCCAGAGCATGAGTGTTGAGACTGGTGTCGTTCACGAGGCGACTGATGAAGTGGTGGAGGCGTTCGCTCGTCTCCTTCCGCAGCTGTCATCCAAGGCCAAGCCCCTGGACCATGAAGCAGTGGGGAGATTGACGGGTGTCAGCACCAACACGTTGCTGGTGGCCCGTGTCGAGGGCGTGATCGTCGGGACGTTGACGCTGGTGATGTCACCCTTGCCGTCCGGCCTGCGGGCTCACATCGAGGATGTAGTGGTCGATGCCGCCGCCCGTGGCCACGGGGTCGGCAAGGTCCTGATCGACAAGGCCCTTGGCCTGGCCGCGGACGCAGGAGCTCGAACCGTCGACCTCACATCGCGCCCTTCGCGAGAGGCTGCGAACCGCTTGTATGAGCGGGCAGGTTTTCAACGGAAAGAGTCCACTGTCTATCGAGTCACCCTGGACTGAAGCGCGGCGCCGGCCTCTGTTGAGGCCGAGCCGCGCCCTTCAGGCAGCGGGTCCAGACAGACTGGGCAGGACAGGGCTCCGGGGGACGCCAACAGGGTCGGGCAGTGAGATCCGCTTTGGATGGATTGGTGCGCCACCGATGAGCCCGCTGGCGGCATCGGGCTGAGCACGTGCGGCGTCGTGACTGCCCGCGCCCGGTTGACCTGAACCCGCCCGTCGCGTGCCGGGGCCCGGTTCGCCGGTTCCTGGGTCCGGCGCCCTGCCCCGGCGATACCGTGGTGAGACACGACAGTTCTGCCCCACGGAGTCCTCGATGAGCGAACAGCCGGTCCCCACCAGCGTCCGGCAGCAGCTGGAGCCCGCAACCGCAGACGCGGTCCGCGCGTACGCGGCCAAGACCCGCGAGAACGCCGACCGGCTCGCCGCCGTCCTGGAGGACATCGCCACCAACGGCCTGCCCTCGATAGAGGAGTGCACCCCCTGGGAGGAGCTGCGCGAGGCCCACCTCACCCGCCTCGCCGCCCAGCGTCCGGCCGTCGCCTGATGGCCCCGCAGCATGCCCCGCGCCGCGCCAGGATCGCGTTCAGCGACTCCGCGGCCAAGCAGCTCGAGGAACTCACCACCGAGCACGAGATCCACGCCCTGGACCGCACCCTGGTCGCCATCTCAGTCGACCCGGAGATCGGCGAGCCGATCCCCGGGGACGGCACCCGGCCCGAGCTCCGCCAGTACACAGATGAATTCGAACGCGTGCGCTGCGTGTACTACGTGAGCGCGCTCAAGACCGTGGTCGTCGTCGCGTACATCGAGGTCTGACCAGCGAAGGAGTCACTGTGCCGTCGATCGTCCAGAAGCTCTCCGGCCGCCGCGCCATCGGAGGGCTGCGCATGCCGGTGCAGTGTTCCCTCAAGACCGCCGTTGTGCGTGAGGGCCCGGCGCAGAGCTCCGGAGCGGGCGCGGCCTGGATCGCGTACCTGTGCCCCGTGCACGCCGCGGACCTGGACGGGTGGCCCGGCGTCACGGACCACCCCGAGACCGGCCCGATGTCGTGCGGCACCGTCCTTGACTACCGCTCCCCCGAGGAGCAACTCCAGTCGCACGCCGATCTGTGGCTGACCCGCCTGACCGGCGTCGACCCGGCAGCATACGACGGGGTGTGGGCCGAAGTTCTCGACCAGGCCGACCGCGTACTGCTCACCCGGTTCGAGGAAGCCGGCACTACCGGCGAGGACAGCCCGCTGCAGAACATGCTGGCGCCGATGGACATGGCCCGGCAATACGCCGCCGAGGGCGATCTCGGGATGGCGGCAACGAGCCTCGGGTACTGCGAGACCTTCGCCCGGAACCTGTGACTGCCCGGCCCGGGCGCTCCTCCGTCAGCCGGGGCCGACGGCTCCTCCGCGGACCGGGTCCGCAGAGGGTCCAGCAGAGCGTTCGCACGACCCGGACGGCACACGGGGCCTGCCCCGGGTAGCAGGCCCTTACAGCACCAGGCAGCGGCCGTGCAGCAAACGAACAACCGTTTGCTGCACGGCCGCTTCTCGCGCGATCAGTCGGTGGTGCCGGTGGCCCACCGCTCCAGCTCACCCACCGGCGTCCTCAGCAGCGTGCGCCGGCGGGACTGCGCGGTCGCCCGGCTCTCCAGGTGCATCGCCCTCGCCAGGTCGGCGTGCGAGATGTCCTTGGCGGCGGGCTGGCGCAGGGAGGCATCCCGTACGGCCTCCAGCCGCTCCATGAGCCCGGTGGTGCCCTCGATGGTGGTGGCGAGGTCGGCGCTGCTCGTATGGCCCGTGCGCAGCAGCGCCAGCCCGTGCAGCGCGGTGGCCAGCAGTGTGGCCAGCTGCTCACCGTCGCCGCCGAGCAGGGCGGCGTCCGCGGCGGTGAGCGGGACCGCAAGGTCGGGGCGGCCGAGGTGGTTGGTGTTCTCAGGCTCGGTGTTCACCGGGCCTCCTTCGGGTGGTGTGTGGGCCGTGCTCAGCGGGTGACGACGTCCTTGTCGAGGTCGCGGTGGTGGACCTCGACGGCCAGACCGCGTGCCTCGTACCGTTCGGCGAGATCGCCGACCCGGTATCCGGCGGCAGCCGCGGTGTCACCGGAGAGCACAGCAGCGAGTGCGTCCGCCACGGTCGCAGACCGATGGCGACCGCCGGCGCACCCGACCGCCACGGTCACCGGTTCGTCCTGGCGCGGCCCGGCGAGGTAGGCGTCCACGGTGGCGGCCATCGCGTGCACGAGCGGCAGGATGCCGTCGGTCCCCATGACCGTCTCGCGCACAGCGGCGTCCCGGGCGGTGAGGTAGCGCAGTTCGGGCCGCAGGTGAGGGTCCCTGAACTGGTGGCGCAGGTCGTAGCACGCGTGCGCGGGCGGCTCCTGGTCGTGCAGATAGCCGAACGAGGTGATCACTACGGTGTTCATCGGTGGCCCTCCAGAGGTGACCGGGTGCTGGGCGTGAGTGCTGCCGGAGAGCGATGACATTCGGGGCGGTGTGCCCGGCCCGGCGGCACGTGGGCGGTTCAGACGTGCTGGGCGGGGTAGCCGGCGGCGGTGTCCACGAACTGGTCGTGGGCGAGCATCGCGGCCTCGCGTGCGGTGGTGAGTTCCTCGGTGCTGCCGAAGTGGTCCCGGATCGCGTACGTCAGCGTGATCATGTGGTCGGCGGCGGTGCGTACGGCCGGGTCTGTGATGAGGACGCGCATCGTGACCAGTGGGCGGGTGACCTGGGAGCGGGTCTGGTGGCTCTCCCGGCGCAGAGACTGGACCAGCTCGGTGCTGGCTCCCTTCAGGACCGCGTCGCCGCGCATCCACATCGTGCGGCGGTGGTCGCTGGCGGCGCAGGCCAGCGCGGTGACGGCGTCCAGGCGGTCCCTCCGGATCGTTTCGCCGTGGTTCACGCGGACGGACCGCTCGGCGGCCCGTTCCTGGAAGCGGCCGCTGACGAACGAGCCGAGGAGCGTGCCGACGACGGCGATAGTGGCGGTGACGAGGGCGAGTAACACGGCGGGTCCTTCCCTAGGTGTATGAACTTCAATACACTCACTGTATGGAACTTCATACACCTAGGGAAGGGGCCCTCTCGTGTTTCTTTTCGCGGCGCTACGACCTGCGCGTTTCCCGCCTGCGGGAAACATATGCGCGTATCTGACATACGCGTCCCGCGTGCGGGACGTGGTGACGCTCCTGGCGTGGGTCCGGTTTCCCCTCCAGGGGAACGATGTTCACGCGGCTCCGCAGCGGCCCTGTGAGCTGGCGCAGTCCGGAGGCAGTGTCGCAGCCGACACAACGCGGACGGGCCTTGGAACTGCAGGTTTCCCCTCCAGGGGAACGATGTTCCACTTCTGCGTGGACAGCATGGCCACTTCCGCGTGGACAAATCCACACCTGAGGCGTCGCCGACCTGCTGGTTTCCCGCCCAGGGGAACGATGTATCGCCCTCAGCACGCGCAAGAACGGCGCTGCACCGTGAGGAGGTGCAGCGCCGCGGTGCGAGCGGTGTGGCTACGAAGCGTGGAGCTGCCGGACGGTCGCCAAGGGCGCGTCGTCGTCCTCGGGCTCGGTAGGCGCCGACTGACCGGTTGCCTTGGAGCCCAGGCGGTAGAACTTCACGCCGACGGCCGTGTAAGCGAGCGTCAGCCAGCCGTTCTCCGCGAGTCGGCCGATGCTCCGCGAGGCGCTGGTGGTGCTCAGGCCGACCAGCTTCCCGATGTCCGTGGCCGTGCTGCGCACCGGATCCCCGACCGGGACCGCGGTGGCGTAGAACATCAGGACCTTCAGATCCGCGCCCTGTTTGAGCTGCGACCGCAGCAGGAGGGCGTTGAGCTCGCCGGCCTCCATGAAGCGCGGCTCGAACGACTCGGCGATCGGCGACGTCATGACGCCTCCTTCTCCTTCTTCTCAGGCGGACACGTGGTCACAGGATGCCGTGCGTGCTGCGTGGCCCTGCGCTGCCGCCCCGAGCCGCCGTCGTAGGCGGCGCGGGCGTTCAGCTTGTAGAACTTCACCCGGCCCACCTTCTCGGCCTCCAGGAGGAAGCCTCCCCTGTTGAGGTTACCCACGGACTTGCTCACCGCGTTCGGACGCAACTCCAGGTCGTTGCCGATCTCGCGGAAGCTCAGGCGCAGCGGCTCATCCCCGGACGGCGCGTTGAACAGGTAGTAGCCGTAGACCAGCTTGTCGTTCTTGGTGTACCCGCTGCCCTTCTTCCACAGCCCGGCGCCCAGCTTCTTGCTGGCGTTCACGTGCCGACCGCCACCGCTCCAGTCGTACGGCTTGTCATCCTCCTTCAGCAGCTCCAGCTGGACGTACTCGCCCGTGCTGGTGTTCACCGCTGGCCTTGCCCGGCCCATACCGCTCCTCACCTTGGGATTTCCCCCAGAGGGGAACGATGTACGCGGCCTGACCGTAGCGACCCTTTCCCCTCCAGGGGAACCCGCCACGCCGACCGGCACCAGGATCCAGACCGGCGAGTGTTTCCCCTCCAGGGGAAAGGTGCGTCCCAATCTGACACTCAAATAGCCTCGATTGATACATCACATGGCCTCTGACCAGCGACGATGCGTGTTCCCTCTATACGTACCTATCCGTAGGCTCCAACCAGCCCCCTCCCGCACGTGAGGGCCAGCCACCGTGTCGCACTGCCCTCTCGACTCCAGGGCTGCCCTCTGAGCCTGTACGTGGCTTACGGCGTGCCCATCCTTACTAATCTCCCGCCAATTCATCGGCGCACGTGTTCCCGACTTTTATGCCGCTATTCTGGAAAAGGCAGAATATTATTCCGCGCCTTTCCCTTATCCATTCGATTCCGCGCATCTGAAACATTCCGCGAACCCTTTTACCTGCTCGGGGGTGGTGCAGTCCTATTCCAGTCTTAAGCTAGTCTATATTTTTGAAGCACACGCCCGGATCACTCGTCCTACCCGCTCCGATCTCCGTTCGATCCGCCACCCGTCCCGACTGTCCGTCACCACCCCTTCTCCTTGTTGCTGCTCGGGCCGCAGGCCCGTGGGTGGGCCGCGCGGAGCGTGGCACACCTGCCCACCCGTGGCTGTACTGGAGTTGACGGGGGATCTGGGGGATGGCTGGAGCGGAGCGGAAGCCGCGGGTCGGCCGGAAGCCGGCCCCGGCCCGCAACGCGGGCCGCCTGTCCTGCGGTTGGTGGCGGGCACGCAGTGCGTGCCACCTGGCGGTGAACGCAGTGAACCGCGTCCGCTCACGCGGAGCGGGAGCGGCCAGGCCCGCAGGGGCCCAGCTCGCTTCTACGGGCGCAGCCCGTAGGGACCCGCCCCGCGCGCGGGCGGGTCCCTACGGGCTGCGCCCGTAGAAGCGAGCCAGGCCCCTGCGGGGCCTGGCCGCTCCCGCTCCGCGTGACGGACGCGGTTCACTGCGTTCACCGCCAGGTGGCACGCACTGCGTGCCCGCCACCAACCGCAGGACAGGCGGCCCGGCGTTGCGGAGCCGGGGCCGGCTTCCGGCCGACCCGGGCTTGCCCGCTCCGCTCCAGCCATCCCCCAGATCCCCCGTCAACTCCAGTACAGCCACGGGTGGGCAGGTGTGCCACGCTCCGCGCGGCCCACCCACGGGCCTGCGGCCCGAGCAGCAACAAGGAGAAGGGGTGGTGACGGACAGTCGGGACGGGTGGCGGATCGAACGGAGATCGGAGCGGGTAGGACGAGTGATCCGGGCGTGTGCTTCAAAAATATAGACTAGCTTAAGACTGGAATAGGACTGCACCACCCCCGAGCAGGTAAAAGGGTTCGCGGAATGTTTCAGATGCGCGGAATCGAATGGATAAGGGAAAGGCGCGGAATAATATTCTGCCTTTTCCAGAATAGCGGCATAAAAGTCGGGAACACGTGCGCCGATGAATTGGCGGGAGATTAGTAAGGATGGGCACGCCGTAAGCCACGTACAGGCTCAGAGGGCAGCCCTGGAGTCGAGAGGGCAGTGCGACACGGTGGCTGGCCCTCACGTGCGGGAGGGGGCTGGTTGGAGCCTACGGATAGGTACGTATAGAGGGAACACGCATCGTCGCTGGTCAGAGGCCATGTGATGTATCAATCGAGGCTATTTGAGTGTCAGATTGGGACGCACCTTTCCCCTGGAGGGGAAACACTCGCCGGTCTGGATCCTGGTGCCGGTCAGCGTGTTCCCGGAGGAAAGTCGCTGATCTGACCTATCGTACATCTTCCCCTCTGAAATCCCTGGTGTGGGCCGGTACGAAGGAGGATGACGAGCCGACGTCGACATGAACGCCGGCAGACCGTATGGAAGAGGAGCATGGTACACCAAGAACGACAGGCCTGATCGACACCTGTTCGGCGCGCCTCCGAGAATGACGCCCTGGTCCGCGAGGTCGGCCTCGACGACGGGTTGCATCGAGCGCGGTGGCTGGTCGCTCGTCCTCGGCGAACTCGTTCTACGTACCCGCGCCGCGGCGGACGGCCTGGGGCCCGCAGCACGCACGGCATCCTGTGACCATGTCCGCCTGGGCATCAGCGACGTCGCCGATCGCCGAATGGGCGACCGCGCGCGCTTCTGGAGCGCCTGCGGTCGCCAAGCAGGGCGCGGATCTGGAGGTCCTGATGTTCTACGCCGCGGTCGAGGCGATCGAGCCCAGCGCCGGCTCCCCGGGTATCGGGGCTTCGTCGCCTGAGCGCACCACCAGCACCTCGCGGGCATCGACAGCAGCGAGCAGCACAACACGGCCGTCGGCGTGAAGCCGCCTGGGCTTCCAGGGCAACCGGTCGATCGGCGTCTACCGAAGCGCCCTGAAGGACGACGCGCCCGGCAACTCCGCCGTAGCCACCGCTCGCACCACCCCGGCTGCACCTCGCCGCGAGTTCGCTGCACGACCTTGCGCGTGCTGAGGGCGGCCTACGTCGTTACAGGCCGAAAGCTCCAGATCGCTCAGTGTGGATTGTCCACGCGGAAGTGGCCATGCTGTCCCGCGCAGAAATCGGAACATCCGCCCTGGAGAAACCTGCGGTTCAAGGCCCGTCCGCCGGCTGCGGCGCACTGCCGGACTCACAGGGCCGCTGCGGAGCCGCGTGGGCTATCGTTCGGAGAAACCGAGACCCACGCCGAAGGCGATGCACGTCCCGCGGGACGCATGTCGAGATACGCGAAAACTGCAGGTCATAGCCTGAAGAGCTGCGAGGGCCTTTCCTAGGTGTATGAGTTCCATACAGTGAGTGCTGTTAGTTCGCTGCCGCCGTGTTACTCGCCCTCGTCACCGCCGCCGTCGCCGTCATCGACGCATCGGCTCGTTCGTCAGCGGCCGCTTCAACGGGCCACCGAGGCGTCCGTCCCGCCCACGGCGAGCTGATCGAAGACCTGGATACCGTCGCCACGCTGGCCTACGCCGCCGGCGACACCGCCGCGATGTGCTGATGAAGAGCACCAGCTGGTCAATCGCCGGGAAGCCAGGCCAGCGCCGCCCGCCTGGTCAGCGTCGCGCGTCCTCATCCTGAACCCGGCCGGCCTACCGCCGCCGACGTGATCGCGATCGTACGCGATCCTTCGGCAGCCCTGGCCGACCACGGTCGCCGCATTCCCGGACCGTGGACACCGCCACCGGCTACCCGCCCAGTACTACCCGCGCCGGGCGGGGCGCCGCCCGTCGACGGCGCGCCCGGCGCCGGTACCCTGGAGGCCACGCCGTGGTGTTCGGCCTATCACCGCGACCGAAGTACCCGCACGCGTCGCCCGCGACCTGCGCCACCGGGGACCTACGCCCATCACCGCCCGGGGACTCGCTGTGCGGACCGGCGGCATCCGCTCGACCCGTGGCCGTGGATACCTCGCCGAGGCCACGCCAGAACAGGCCGGCTGACCGCGGCGATCCTGCGCCGACTCGGTCTGCGACGTGGCAGACGCACTTCGCTGCTGGTGGCCTTCGACGACACCGCGGCTGCCGCCGGTCTACCGGGTCGACCAGCCCGCGGCACGCCCGGTCTGTCACCACCGCGATCGACAGGACGTCGTCACCCGGAGCGCGGCCCGCACGCGCGAGAAGGCCGAGCCTGGTGCCGCCGGCCGCTGCGGTCCCCGCGCGGACGCCGCCCTGGCGGCGTCGCGACGTGGCCTGCCGCGCTGCGCGAGCTGGCGCTGCAACCACGGCAGCGCCGACCTCGCCGCCATCGAGGAGCGCCACCTGAGTACGCCAGCCCGCCGCCAGGGTATCTCGCGCCGGCCTGGCGGCGGCAAGCCGGGCGGCCGGTGCCGACGCCCGCAGAAGGACGCCGGTGGGTGGCGCCAGGCCGATGTACACCACCGATCGCGCGGCCGTGCAGCCAGGCGGTTGTTCGTTGCTGCACGGCCGCCACCTGGCCAATAAAGCCTGCTTGCCCCGGGGCGGGCCCGTGTGCCGTCATGCGAGGCGCTGCTGAACCGTGAAACGACCCCGGCTGATGAGGAGCGCCGGGCGGTCGGTGGGCGAGGTCGCAGTACCGTCGGATCGCCCTCGGCGGCATGCCGGGCCGTATCCATCGGCCGGCGTATTCTGCGGCCGTCGGCGAACCGACTCCTCGAACCGGGTGGCCATGACCTGGTGAAGAACTCGGCCACCCGTCGGTCGAGATCATGCAGATCGGCGACCGACTCCTCGAGAACGTAGTCGGGCCGTGCCGCGATCAGGCCGGTCTCGAACGCCGGGCCACCACCGTGCACGGGCAGCCCATCCCGACTCTGCGCCAGGCCCTCGCGCAACGGCGACAATGCGCAACCCTCGATGGCGCAGCCGAAGCCTGGACGATCGACAGCAGTGAACTCCTCGCTGGTCAGATTTCGATGTACGACGACGACCACGATCTTGGCGTCGGTACGCGGCGCACGTTCGAACCGTCGATGTACTGGAATCGAGTACCGTAGGATCGGCTCGCCGATCAGTCGACGGATGGCGACCAGGCCGACCAGGGCGTGGTCTCGTTGTCGATGATGAACCACCAGGCGCTGGCGCAGGTCTTCGGTGATCGGCATCAGGCCGCTCTGCAGGCCATCGACGACGCTGAACTGGCGGGCGAATGGGCCTCGCGCAGCTCCTCCAGTTGCGCCGAGGGCGAGCGTTGGTGGCGTGTCCTCCAGGACGGCGACGGTATCGACGTTCTCGCCGAACCCGGCCGCGCCGATCTGCGGTGCGGGCTCCATGCTGCCGGACGCTGGTGGACCGGCCTGTTCATCGCCGGTAGAGACCAGGCCAGGGCAGGGCTGTCGATGATGCCACCGATCGGCAGGGCAAGCGCCGGACCGAGCCGGCGAACCGGGCCCGGCACGGCGAACGGCGGTTCAGATCGGCCGGGCGCGGGCGGTACGGCGCCCTCGATGCCTCGGCGCGGTCATCGACGGCTTGACCATCAAGCAGCCGCTGCCCGACCCCTGTTCTTTGACCCTGTCCTGCCCAGGTCTGTCTGGACCGCGCCTGAAGGGCTCGGCCTCAACCCGGCC
>NZ_JAPEOB010000008.1 GCF_026341775.1 Streptomyces sp. NBC_00654
TTGCCTGCGGGCATCGTCGTGGCTGGCTTTCGGTGGCTAGGCCAGGACAGGACTTAGACCGACCGGCAAATGGATCACTTGAGGCGTCGGGTGGTGGGGCGGCCGTCCCAGCGGTAGCGGCTCGTCGAGCGTCGGATGAGCATGCGGAGCGTGACGAGAGTGGCGGCGAGGTAGAGGTAGAAGTCCACGACCTCGCCGCTCCTCTCGGTGCAGCGCCGGAGCTTGCCGTAGTCGTTCATCCACGAGTGGGTGCGCTCGACCACCCAGCGCTTGCCGGCTTGGATCGGGGCGGGCACTCCCTTGCGGGCGATCTCGGCCGTGAAACCCAACTCGGCTATCAGTAAACGGGACTTGGCGCTGTCGTAGCCGCGGTCGAGGTTGACGTTGACGGTCTCCGGCATCGCGCCGACCTGCGCCTGCGCCGCGTCCAGGGTGGGGCCGAGCAAGGGTGAATCGTGCCGGTTGGCCCCGTCGGAGACGATCCCGAGCGGGACACCACAGGCATCGGAGGCGACGGAGCGTTTCAGCCCCTGCTTGCCCCGGTCCACCGGTGACCGCCCGGCCTTGTCACCGCCGGACGGGGCCTTGGTGATGCAGCCGTCCACCGAGATCTCGCTCAGCCCGAGGCCGATCATGCGGTCGTAGGCCTCGAGTGCGAGGGCATGGACCTTCTCGGATATCCCCAGTTCAGCCCACTGTTTGACGCGGCGTCGGATCGTTCGGTCGGAGCATCCGGCGCCAGCGATCCGCTCGTAGCCGGAGCCGTGGACCAGCGCGAGCACGATGTACTTGAAGACGGTCCGGTCTGGAACCCGTCGCCGGTGACAACCCAGCGGATGGCTCTCGGCGTATTCGTTCCGCACGGGCAGCAGAGCGGCGAATTGGTCCCACAGGGGTTCCAAAAGGCATGATGGGACCGCAGGCACGAGCCCTCCGGGTGATCACTGAGCGTCAAGAACTCCATGATCACTCAGGCTCGTGCCTGCCTTGCGTTCGGGCCCGGCTGGGCAGCCCCGCCCACCATTTGCCGGTCGCTCTTAAAGCAACTGAATTGGTCGGCGAAGGAACCTTGGAGGACCACCCGGCTCGCAGCCACCACGCATTCACTCATTCGAAGGGTTGGCACTGAGACACTGCCGAGCCCTCCACCACGTCGCCCGTTCCACACAGCTGATGGGATCATCGCTGGCCCCTGCCCGCTGAGACACCCCAACTGTTCCTAAAGTGCCGTTGTTGCTCTGTTCCCCGGCCCGACGCGTAGACACAGGGCCGCGCATGAAGCGGTATCAGCCCCAGGGTCCGGTGATGCGCTGCCGTGTGCAGCAGTTGGGGGGTGGGATACCGGCAGGGCGGTCGGTGCGCGCAGTCGGTGGTGGACCTCAGCCACCTCATACTGAGGAAAATTAAGAAACCGCAGGTCAGAGGCTTGTGATTTGGGAGATGTGTCCCCTCAGCCGGGACATAACCGAAACGATGTGTCCCGGCTGAGGGGGCCTATCTCACCTTCGATGTCAAGTGGAAGCGACACAAGATCGACACATATGTCAAGTGGAGGTGACACTTGATGGCCCGTCCGTACTCGCGCGACTCGGGGAACGTGGCGAAGGAGTTGTGTCCCCCCTGGCGGGACACAACTCCTTCGGCGTGTCGTGTCTAAGCAACATTGATGTCAAGCCGAGGTGACATACTGTCGCCGGAAGGAAGATCCAGTTGCTGGGAGAGCTATCTCGTGCCAACCGATCCGCAGCGCCGCAGGACCGGCAGTGGTGAGCCGCAGCCCAAGCTGCCGCTGAACGACCCGTCTCACGCCTTTGATCATCACCTCACGCCCGTCAGGGGCCTGGACGACCTCGCCCGGCAGTACCCCGGCCGGAAGCTGACGCTCGACAGCCAGCGCAAGCCGATGGAGTTCTACGGTGCCCCGGACCAGCCGAACGCCTTCTCCATGGACAGCCTGGAGTTCTTCCTCGTCATCGCCCAGTTCTTCCGCGAGGCCCTGCCCCTGCGGATGATCCTGCTGCTCATCGCCTGCCAACGTGCGGGCGGGCGCATCCAGCTGACGCAGGAAGAGATGGCAACCGTCCTGGACGTGTCCCGTACGAAGGCGAACGAGGCGCTGTCCGAGGTGATGCTCCACGGCATCGTGTTCAAGGTGAAGCGCGGGGTCTACCAGTTCAACCCGCCCTACAGCTACCGTGTCGCCGAGTTCATCCCCGGCACCGAAACCACTCCGGCCGAGTACGTCAAGGTCGAGCAGCACACCGCCATCTCGAAGATCCGATCGGACCAGAGCCTCCCCGACTTGGTGCGCTTCCCCTCCTTGGAGAAGATGCGCGAGGAGATCAACAGGCTGCGGGCCGACCGGGCGGAACAACGCGCCCAGCGCCGCAAGGACCGCGCACAGCGGCAGAACAGGGGGACTGACCAGTGAGTCTGCATTTCGCCGCCGTCAATGCCGAGGGCATCGTCGCCGATCTCGATCTGCTGCCGGCGGCCTACCGCGTCCTGCTCAAGCTCCGTGCGCACAGCGAGCCCGGCGGACGCATCGAGATCGACCAGACCACCATCGCCAAGATGCTCAAGCTGAGCCGCCCCGCGGTGAACGCCGCGATGCGCGACCTGGACCTGGCCCAGCTGGTGAAGAAGCAGCGCCCCGGGATCTACCAGATCAACGCCATGCTCGCCGCCTACCTCACCCCCGAGGACGCCGTCGCCGCAGTCAGAGCAATGCCCAAGCACGAACGGCTGAACTCCCCCGACTTCGTCGACCGCTACAACAACGCGGCCGCCGCCTACCAGGACCAGCTCGCCGTCAAGCGGCGGGAGAGGGACAACCAGAAACGCCGTCAGGTGTTCAAAGCCGTCTCCTGACCCCTCCAGAGCCCTCCCTGATGCCACGGCGCCACACTCCAGGGTGTGGCGCCGTTCGCATGCCCAGGGACGGGGCGTTCAGAGTTAGATCGTGCGCGAGAACATCTGCTCGCCAAAAAGGGGTGAGACACCGACGTCGGGGTGCCCGGAGCTGACGGGGAGGATGACCGGCTGGCCCGAGGCATGGATGGTGAACCCGTGGCGCCGGTAGAACCGGGCCAGCGCGGCGTCCCCGGCGGTGAACTGCCCCTACGCAAAGAACGCACGGTGACCACGGTGGCAGGCCAGGGCCCTGGTGAGGAGAGCGGAGGCAATGCCCTGACGGCGGGAAGCCGTCCGCGACGGCCAGAGCGCCGATCTTGACGGTGGCCATAGCGGTAGCACCCAGAGTGACGGGATCCGCTCCATTACTCTCCATGCGCGACCTGGATGCTGTCGGGCAGTTCGTCGGCCCGGCGGCGTCGGGGCTTACCAGCCTTGTGTCGTCCCACGAGCGTCCTCTCGGGTTGGGGCAGGCGGTACCTTCGCGCCGGTCACCAGATACCTCCTAGGTGTACGAGGGGCGGACGTTGGTGACGCCTTCTCGCAGTCGGGATGCTGGTGGCTGGCCGTCCGCGCCTGAGTGTGGTCGGTGGTAGTTGTAGTGGATGTTCCAGACCGCGATTTGCAGCTGAGCGCGCATTCTCGCTGATGAAGTCCCGGGCGTAGAGCAGTTCTTCGGCCAGGATCAGCTGATAGCGCTCCACCTTGCCGTTGTGTCGAGGTGTGGAGGGCTTGGTCCTCTGATGCCGGGACTGCTTGCCCACGATCCGGGCGAAGTCTCCGGAGCGGTAGCACGCGCCGTTGTCGGTGACCACACGGTGGATGTGGGTGATGCCGTGGGCGGCGAACCAGACCTTGGCTCGGGCTAGGAACGCTGCCGCGGTGGCTCCCTTCTCATCGGGTAGAGGTTCGGTGTATGAGAGCCGCGAGAAGCCGTCGATGGCGGAGTGCAGGTACGTGTACCCACGCCGTGCGCCGGCCGACTTGGCGCGACCGGCGGCCTTGGCTTGGTCACTGTCGCGGCCGTGGATGCGCCATCCGCCGCCGTCGGGGATCCTGCCGACCTTCTTCACGTCCAGGTGCACCATGTGCCCGGGCCAGCGGGCGGTGATCTTGCCCGGTTTGCGGTTGCTGTCACCGTCAGGGTCGAGGAAGCGGCGTCGGCCGAGGCTGAGTCGGTTCAAGTGCCGGGTCACGGTGCGGCGGTTGATCCGGTAGCCCAGGTCGGCGAGTTCATCGGTGATGCGTTGGGCCGACCATTTGTGTTCGCGCCGCCAGGTCTCGATGTGCTCTATGGCCCATGTAGGTGTCGCCTGCGGACTCCGATGCGGAGTCGATGCGCGGTCTTAAAGGCTGGCGTCACCGTGACGTCGCCATCGGTTGACCCACTTCGACGCGCACGCCCGCGAGATTCCCATCTCGGCGGCCACGTGTGCGATAGGCCGGTTCTTGCATCGCTCGACCAAACGTCGTCGTCCTTCAATGCTGAGCGGCGCGTTCGCATGGGTCATGCCTTGACCTCGCCGGAGCGGTTTGGCAGCACGCGATTCACGGTGGTCTCCCGATCGGTTCAGATGTCTGCGGTCAAGGCAGGCAGGAGGGACTGGTCCGATTCCGCTTCTGACGCGTCATCGGGTGCACCGCGTCGCAAGTACGGGCTGCCCAGGGCGGGCAGGATGGCGGCGATTGCCAGGATTGCCAGGCCGACCCCGAGGACGACCGGTGCTCGCAAGCCATGCAGCGGAATGAGCGCGGAGCCGACAGCAGACCCGATGATGACGCCGAGGGTGATGAACGAGCCGTGGATCGTGTTCACCAGTGGTGCGGTGCTTCCTGCACGCTGGATGCGGACAGCCATGGCGGGGTTCATGGTGACGCCGACCAGGCCGATGCCGAGCATGAACACCAGCGCCAGTGACGGAATGTCGGTGAAGAGCGCGAAGCCGGTGAGGAAGAGGGCGTTCAGCGCGGTGCCGAACAGCAGCGTGGAGATCGTGTGCTTGTCGGCCAGGCGGCCGACGACGAGATTCCCAACCAGGGTCGCCGCTCCGTAGATGAGCAAAAGAACGGGCACGAGGCTGTCCGAGAAGCCGGTGACTTCGGTGAGGATCGGGGTGAAGAAGCTGAATGCCGAGAACGTCGCTCCGATAATGAGCGTGCTGGAGGCGAGGGCGAGCAAGAACTGTGGCTTTCGCAGCACAGCCAAATTCGAACGGGTCGATGCGGCGGGCTCAACACCGCCGCCGGCCGGTGCGGCGGGGTTCGACACGAAGGCCAGCGTCAGGATGGCGGCGACCAGGGTGATCGCTGAGATCGTCCAGAATGCGGTCTGCCAGCCGAACCGGCCACCGACGAAGATCGCGAGCGGCAGGCCGAGCAGAGTCCCGAGCATCAGCCCGTTCATGACGACAGCGACCGCGCGTCCGCGCACCCGCTCGTCGACCAATTGGACGCCCATCGAGACCGAGATACCGAAGAACGCCTGCGAGGCGGCCCCGCTGATGATCCGGGCGAGGACCATCATCGGATACCCGGTCGCGAGCGCTACGATGACGTTGCCGACGAGGAAGATCGCGAAGATGGTCATGAGCGCGCTCTTCGGCGGAACCTTGAGCAGGGCATAGGTGAGCAGTGGGCCTCCGACGGCCATTGCGACGGCGAAGATCGTCACGAGGTAGCCGATCTGCGGGATCCCGGTGACGAGGCCTTCCGCGAGCTGGGGCATGAGGCCTGCGACGGTGAACTCGCTGGTCACCATCGCGAACACCCCGGCGGCGAGGACGTACACCGCGGGTGGGACGGCCTTCTCCACGGCTGGTGCTGTTGCTGTGTTCAAGAGAGAGCCTTTCTGTACTCTGTTATCCAAAATGCAGACATGAAGAAGCGCCGCCGGGCAGCGGTGCTGTCAGTGCAGGAGGGAGCTCAATCCGGCCAGGGCGATCCGGCGGAGCGTCTCGACGTCGACGCCGGTCTGTGCGGTCACGCGCAGGCCCGAGATGACGGTACTGGCGAGCACCGCCCCGTCGTCGGGATCTACGCCTTCGGCAATCGACCCGTCGACCTGACCGGCCCGGATCGCTCCGGACAGAAGGGAGAGCCTCGCGCGTAGGTCGCGGTCGAGGATCCGGGCCACGCGCTCGTCCCGCTCGCGCAGGTCCGGGTTCATGAGGCTCTGTACGACCATGCAGCCGGCCGCGTGGCCGCGGTTCGCCGCCTGCAGCTCCTCATCCACTACGACGTCGACGAGGGTGCGCAACCTCTCCGCGCCCGTCAGTTCGTC
This sequence comes from Streptomyces sp. NBC_00654, assembly GCF_026341775.1. Lineage (NCBI taxonomy): Bacteria > Bacillati > Actinomycetota > Actinomycetes > Kitasatosporales > Streptomycetaceae > Streptomyces > Streptomyces sp. NBC_00654. The sequence continues at coordinate 6,194 of NZ_JAPEOB010000008.1, forward strand.
GTCGGCGAGGATCATCGATTGGCGCGCTCCGGTCGTCGCGACGTAGTGCTCCAAGGCCCGCACAAACAACTCATCCTTGGAGGTGAACGCGTTGTACAGGCTGCTGCGGCGCACGCCCGCCGCCTCGCAAAGCTGCTCGGTCGAGGTCCCGGCGAAGCCGTGCACGCGGAACTCACGCGCCGCGGCGTCAAGCACTGCGCTCTCGTCGAACGTGCGTGGTCTGGCCATGAGGCGAACCTAGCACGTTTTGGATGACAGAATCCATAACGCCTACTTCGAAGCCCGAGACGCCTCGCCGACCGTCACCAACCTCCTGCCCCGCAACAACTAGCTGGCGTGGTGATAGTTGTATTCAGGGCCGGTGCCCGCTGCCACGGTGCGGTCGATGCCGCCCGTTTCGGCGATGTCGAAGTGCGATGGGTCGAGCGGCGAGCAGGCACCTGAGGAACGGGGTTTATCGACCAGGGCGGAGGCGAGGCTGATCCGCCTGCCGTGGTCTGCCACGGACACCAGCTTGGCCACCAGCTCGCAGTGCTGACCGGGATAGTTTTCGGTGATGAACCGAACGGCGGGCTCGTTGGTCGCGGCGGGGTAGATGACCACCGTCTTCGGCTGCATGGAGTATTCGTAGGGGCCGGTGGTGAGGGTCCAGGTGTTGACGAAGTACGAGGGGACCTTGTTGGTGTCCTTGGACGTGCCACCAGTGGGAGCCCCCGATGTACCGCCGGTGGCGGTGCTGCCGGATGAACCGCCGGATGTGCCGCCGGTGGGAGCCCCGGATGTACCACCGGTAGCGGTGCTGCCGGATGAGCCGCCGGTGGATGAGCCGCCGGTGGATGTGCCGCCGGTGGTGGCCCCGGGTGAGTCACCGGGGTGTATTGCCGGGCCGGAGGTGTCGGCCGAGGGGGGAGCGCTGTGGTCACGGCTCGGTGAGGGGCCGTCCTTTGGAGGCTTGAGGGTGGACGTCTGCTGCGGCTTGCCGTCGGCGGTGCCCTTGTGGTCGTTCCGGTCGCCAGGCAGCTGGGTGCCGGCGTAGACAGCGAGGGAGACGACCAGGACACCGGCCGCGATCAGAAGGGCGGGGCGACGCCGCTTGGTGCCAGGGCCGGAGGGCGGGGGAAGCGGCACAAAAGCGGGTTCGCGCGGGTGGTGCGTATGCGAACCGCCCTGCTCAGCGCCCGGTTGCCACTTCTCCAGTTGGTGGTCGCGCTCGTACGCCGTGAGGTCGGCACGGATCCGGTCCCGCTGGGCAAGGGCTGTCTTCTTCTCCGCGGCCCGGTCCTGGTTCTGGCTCTTCAGCGAATCGACCTGCTGCTGCAGAGTGATCCGACGCCGGCGTTCCCCGTCCCGGTCCTCGCGCAGCGTCTGCAGTTCCTCGGTGAGCCCGGCCATTCTCTCCAGCGCCGCGTTCGTCGCACCGTTCAGCTCGCGGATCAAGCGGGTGTTCTGGTAGTCGATGAGCATCTGACGGTGGACGTTGTGCGGGTTCGCCCGCGCGCAGTACAGCTCCAGCAGCTCGCCGTACTGGTGCAGGAACACGTCTGCGGCCCTGTCCTGCAGATTCGCGCGTTCCCGCGCCTCCTTGATCAGCACCTCGACGAACCGCAGGGGCGGGATATTGGGCTGTTCACGCTTTGCGTTCTGCCAGGTGCTGACCTTCCCCTTCCCGAAGCCGTACGTGTCCGCCAGCTGATTCGTCGACAGTCCGGTCTTCTCGACGAGACCGTGAACCATCTCCTTGAAGCTGCGGAGCGCCTCCCACAGCCTCCCGTCCTCATCCTCGCTGTCGATAACGTCTAACCGCTGGTCAGCCACTGGTTCTCACATCCGAAGAAATTCCTGCAGGGGACGGCACTCTGCCGCGCGTGCGTACCAGGATCCTCCTGGTCTCTAGTACTTCTCGTGACCGCATCCCGCTGGTCGCCTCCGCACCCTGTGCGGGGACAAGAAGGGCGACGTCTCTCCTGGTGCTCGGCCGACTCCAGGAGGACGGACCAGAGTGTGAAAGGTCCTCACATGCACGGCCACGACCCACTGCTCATCATCCTGCTCCTCGCCCTCCTCGGCCTGGGCATCGGCTGTGTCCAGCACCGCTGGCCCGCCATCGGGGAAGCGATCGACATCGCCACCAAGGTCCTCATCACGCTCATCGGCCTGCTCATCTTCGCCAACAGCGGCACAGTCGAACAGAACCCGCCCACCAACCCCGTGCCCGCGCCGTCCATGTCGGCAACCCCAGCAGACCAGGGCCAAGGCTGGGCGCGCTCCGGCGCAGCAGCAGACCGACAACACCCGGACGCCGCTGTCACGGGCCCAGACCGAACGTGAACGGATCACAGCGACTCGTCAGACAGTCGGCCCGGGGGCAGCACCCGCAGTACGGACGGCAGTCAGTACAAAGGCCACTCCTGTGAAGGCACGAGCCATGACATGCCGCTGAACCGGCAGAACGGCACAGCACAGAGAGACCCCGGGCATCATCGCCCCGGGTCTCGTGCTGTCGGCCGCTGTGATCAGAGTGCGTCGGCTCAGCGGCCCGGGAGACTTGATCGTGTGGGAGCCCCGCGACTTGAGCGCTGGTTTGCGGCGATGCTGGCCTGGCAGGATCGGCTCGTGATGAAAACCTCGGTGACTATGCGCGAGCTTGTTGTCGGTGACTGCCACGCTGTACATGCCTTCGCCAGCCTGCCTGAGGCTTGCCGCTACCAGGCGTGGGGGCCGAACACCGAGGAACAGACGCGGGACTTCGTTCAAAGCGCGGTGGATGCCCGGCTGCAGTCCCCGCGGGCGAGATTCGTGTATGCGGCCTGCCTCGACGGTGAACTCGTCGGTATCGGCGAGTTGAAAGTTCGTAGCCTGGCCCACCGTCAGGGCGAGATCTCCTATCTCGTCCATCCCCGGGCGTGGGGTCGAGGCGTGGGCACAGCCATCGGCGGAGAACTTCTCGGCCGAGGGTTCGGACTGATAGGACTGCACCGGATCCATGCGACCTGCGATCCTCGCAACGTCGCATCGGCCCGGGTGCTGGGCAAGCTCGGCATGACCCACGAGGGCCGGCACCGGCACACGGCGCGGATCCGGGACGGCTGGCGTGACTCCGATGTCTTCAGCGTCCTCGACCAGGAATGGACGCACCGGCCCGGGCCTCAATGATCGGAGTATCGGTGGCCAGGCTCCGGCAGCGGCCCTGGTGTCGGATCTGGTGGGTCCCTACCTCCGGCAGTACCTCCGGTCCCCCGCCCGGGACAACCGGTCCAGCCACCTGTCCAGCCACCCTTCGGCGCAACCCCTCCGGGGCGGCTCGGGCAGCTTCGGAAGGGCGCTGAGCAGCCGTCAGGGAGCCCTGTGGGACGGGGTTGCGCCAACGGGGCCGGACAAGCGCCCGTACGGAGCTTGTCCGGCAGCCCGCGGAGCTTGCCCGGGTCATCAGCGGACCGGGCGGGCCGCCCGCCACGCGGCGACGATGGCGGCTCCCGCCGACATGAGACCTGCCACGGTGGCGACCGGCTCGTTAAACGACGGATGCTCGCGCAGCATGTACACGGCGCCCGCCGCGGCGGCCACGCTCACCGCCGACCACATGCCGCGCACCGCCCGCACCGCCCACGGAACCGGGGGCGGGACCGGGACGGGGTCCGAGGCCGGAGCCGAAGCCGAAGCCGGGTCCGGAAGCGGGACCGGGGCCGAGGCCGGAACCACAGCCGGGGCCGGAACCGGGGCCGGAACCGGGGCGGGGGCGGCCGGGGTCACGGTCTGCTGCGGAACGGCCGGCGCGATGGTGGTGGTGGTCGTAACGGTGGTCGTGGTGGTGACGGTGGTGGTCATGACGGATCGCTCTTCCGGTAGGTGAGTGGTGCGTGAGCCACACAGTCCGCGTCGACGGCCGGTCGATCCAGTTCTCGCGAATCTTCGTCCCGGCCCTGCTCTGAGGCATCTTTGACGGGTCATCGGGACGGATTCGCGAACGATTGACAACGGGGCGTCGCGGGCTGTGGCAGCACCATGCGACGCGGCGGGGTTAGCGGCGCAACCCCCGAACCGCAGACTCAACGATTCCCCGGAAACCGATTCCATTCAATAGATGACAGACCTCAACTCAGAGCGCTGACCTGCGGATTCAGCAGTCGCCAGATATTGAATGGGCCCCGCGGAACTGATACAGGCAAGCCCCGCAACCCGCGCCGGGAGCGTCATCGTCACCATCCGCCGGACGCCCGTCCCGGGGCCCAAAACGGACGCGCGGACGCACGGTCACGTGCGAGGAGCCTTCCTCCCTCTCTCCTTCTCTCCCCCGTCCGGAGTCGCGTAGGAGCGGAGGGAGGGCCTATCCCGGTGGGAGAGGGAGAGAGGGAGGGAGTGCGCCGGTCACCGGGCGAGAATCACCCGGTGATCACCCGCCGCCCGCTGGGCACAGGACCCGTACCCATATCCGCCGTCGACAACCCGGAGTTGTCGGCCGCCGCCGTGCCCCGGGCGGTGCTCGCCGCCGAGCGCCTGGCCGACGCCGACGCCGCCCCGCCCGTGCGCCGCCCGGCCGGCCGGCGCACCCTCAGCGGCCCGGTTCTCGTATAGCTGCCGCCAGGTGGCGTGTACCCCAGCCTCTCCAGCATCTACCGGGCGCTGGCCGAGCACGAGAAGACCCAGGCGTACCCGGAGGCCGTCGAAACGGCGCACGCCGACTTCGCCGCCCTCCAGCAGCGCGACCGCAGCCCCAAGTAGTTACTCAGCGCTACACACCACCTGGCGGTAGCTATACGAGAACCGAGCCGTTTCGGCCGAGCCCGAAACGAGTCGACCCTTCGTGGCTTCCAGCCGAATCTGGTGACGCGGCACCACCCCGTGCGGCGTTCCCACGCCACAGCGCTACTGCCATTTCCTACCCGTCCCGGCAGCCCGATGGCCCGGCAGGTGTGGGGAGTGTTGCACCGCGTCTGGTCCTGTCCCGGACAGGGCGAGGGATCGGCGGACAGGTGTCAGGCCGTGTGTCTCTCGGTAATGCGCTGCCCGTGCAACCGGTGTCGGGGAGCGCCTCACAGAAAGGAAGACCGATGCGTATTCGCAAGCTTGTTGCCGGCGTCACGCTGGGATCTGCACTCCTTGTGGGGGCCGTCGCAGCCCCCGCCCAGGCGGCCCCCGCCCCTGCGACTCAGGCCGTTCCGACGGCCGGCGTGATGGGCGAGATGGTGTTCTACGACGACTTCTGGACCCAGAGTGAGTGCAGGCAGGTGGGTAGGGACGGCCAGACGGCCAGGATGTGGAAGGTCTACTCCTGCCAGGAGTCGCTCTGGGACTGGGACTTGTACGTCGGCTACTGATATCCGGCCGCTGGCAGCGCAGTCTGCGAGGGGTGCCAGTGCGGTGCCGGGACGGAGTACCCCTTTTGGGGGAAGCCGTGCCTTGATTGGGCCGACATAGAGGGAGCGCCCGGATCCAGATGGATCCGGGCGCTCTCGCTTGTGGCGCGCTCACCAACCGGACGGCCTGCCGTGGCCTGCCGGTGGCGGCAGGTCGTCCGGCAGGACGCGCGGGTCCCTGGCCTGCGCCGGCAGGTCGGCAGGCCAAATCCGCCCACCCCTCTGATCCGCCCCGGAACGGGCCTCACAGCTCTGGAAAAGGGGGTGGGCGGATTTGGTTGTCCTGGTTGTCTTCCCAGGTGGGACGTCGTCCCGTGGTCGTCCGGTGGTTGTCCGGGGACAACGGCGGGACAACCACCGGACAACGAACGGACGACCACGTCTCGCCCGGAATCCGGGGCCGCACGACCCCGGCCGGCGGGAGCTCCCTCGCGCACGGCCGTCCGAGCGTTCCGGGGGCTGAGCGTCTGTCAGGGCCCGGTGCCCGGCCCATGGGGGGCTTGCCCGGTCAACGGCGGGCAACCGCGACGCCGACCGCGACCGCGACCGCACCGAGTCCGCCCACGGCCACCACCGGGTCGGTGAGCGCGGGGTGCTCATGCAGCACGTACAGGACACACCCGGCCGCGAGAGCGCCCACCGCCCCCCAGAGGCAGCGCACGGACATCTGCGACGCGGGAACCACCGGGGCGGCCGGGGTGATCGCGGTGGTGGTGATCGGGGTGGTGGTCGGGGGCGTCTGCTGGATCGTCACGGATCTCTCCTCGATGTCGATGGGGCGCTCCGGGCGAGCGCCGGGCAGCACGATGCGACGCGGCGGGGCTAGCCCCGCAACTCCTGCCGGATCGTCATCACCGCCCCCGGCCCCGGTCCCCGGGGCCCAACACGGCCGCGCGCCGCAGCGTTGCCCGTCTCAGACACGGTCGTTGTGGGTGCATGTGCGATCCCGCCGCGGAACTGAACGCGTTGTGCGTCAGCGCCAATGCAGCTGCCCGCGCAATCACCGAAGCCATGCAGTGCGCTGCCCGTGCGCTCTACGCGGGTGTCCCCGCGGCCACGGTCGATGCCCTGTTGCAACCCTTGCGGACGGGGCCTCCGTCGCCGCTGGGAACGCCGGTGCCGGCCGATACGCCGCTCCCGGTACCGGCTTGCCGGTACCGGGAGCGAAAGTCACGCACCCACTTCGTCATCGGTCTGCTGCAACAGGACACGGGCATCACGGGCAGGGAACTGGCCGCGCGAATCGGAGTGTCGGATCGGACCGCCGAGCGTCTCCTGAACAAAGCCCGGACGCTCGTGGTAGCCGCCATGGCAGCCGAGAACCCGGAGATCAGCGCCACCGAAGTGTCAGCACGATTCGGCGGCCTCCAGCACCGCCACGCCGACCAGCTGCTGCGGAAAGCCCGCTTGCCCGCCGCAAGTCACGGCCGATAACGGACGGGTGGCGGTCCCGGTCGCGGTCCCGGACTGCTCCCACCGGACGCCGTCCCCACCGTCATCCGCAGCGGCCGGTGCCAGTACCCAGCCAGACCCCGGGCAGAACGAATGACGGACCTGACCTGCCTGTATGCCGAATCGGCGCCGGACGCGGAAAACCGGCTCCCAGCGCCGGAAACCGGGGGTCGCCTCGACCCACCCGGCGGCCGTCTCGTACGCCATGCCCGAGGTGACGTGGCAGACGCGCGGCACCTCGTCCTCCTCGAACAGCACCATCAGCCGCTGCCCGGCGGTGTCCACGACGGTGCCCTCGCGCCCGTCGTGACGGACCCTCCCGCCAATCGCCACCCGAATACCGAGGCGCCGGTCCAGCGCGTAGTAGGTGGCGATGTGGTCCAGGTCTGCGGCCTGCCGGCGCCGGGTCTGGGCCTCGGCCTCGTAGCGGTCCTCGAAGTCGTCGTAGTCGTACACGTGCTTCTCCTGCTCTGTCAGGGGGTGATGGTGAGCTGGGCGGCGCCGGGCATCGGCGCGCGGCGGCTGACGGACCGACACCGGCCCGGAGATCGCCACACGGCCCGCTGGGCGGCGATCTCCGCCCCGGACCACCTAGGGGGGGGACCCGGGGAGGGAGATCGCCAGCGAGAGGCACCGTCAGGCGCCGTGAGGGGCGGTCAGAACGGCGCTGGGCCGGGGGAGGTGCCCGATGCGGACCCGGACACTGCGGCCAGGTCCGGGTACTGCGCGGCCATCTGCGCCCGGATCCGGGCGGTCTCCTCCGCCTCCGCCCGCCGCCGCTCGGCACGCTCCTGGGCCACCCGCTCGTCCTCGGCCGCCTGTGCCGCCACATGCTCCTCGACCTGCCGGTCGACGTCGGCGCCCATCTCCTCAACGGCCCGCTGCTCCGCCTCGCGCTGGGCGGTCTCCCGCTCCCACCGGTCCGTCAGCTCCCGCGCGGCGGCGGCTGCCTCAGCGGCCTCAGCGACGTCGCCCTGGTCCTCCTGGTCACGGGCGCCCATAACTCCATCGTCCTCCCGGCCGGCGGACCGCACCAGCGCCGCACGGAACCACAAGGAACCACAAGGCGAGCTGCCGTCTCACACCCGGCGCGGCCGCGACGGGTGTGAGAAAAGGGAGACTCACACGGCCTTCCCTGTGGTCGGAATGGAAATGTATTCCGTGCGTCCGAAAACGAAATATCGAGCCCTTTCCACGGTCACGAATTCCACCGCAAGGCCGCACTGTCAATTCCGTCCCGCCGGAAAGGAAGGCCCGTTGTCGCTTCCGGGATTGGTTTGTGCGGGCGTGGCCCGTCGCTCCGGCCCGTTGCTCCGGCCCGCCGCGCCGCCAGGACTGCGGCCGCGTGGAAGGGCCAGAAAACAACGGTCAGGTGGTGCCGACTGGATCAGTGAGCCTTTCCACCCTTGCTCTGGAGTGCAGCAGTCAGTCTGGCAACAGGGCGAAGTGCCCGGTAGATGTGTTTTCGACCAAGAGACCCCCCTATGCGGATACCGCCCGCAGTCGCCTCTCTTCTTCCGCCAGCCCGGCACGCCTCCCGCCCCCGGCAGGCATCAGTCGCCTGGCCCGAGCAGTGCAAGGTCCGGAGCCGGTGGAAGGCGTTCTACACACGCCAAACGAGACGAAGCGTCGCGGAATCCGTTTTGGACCATGCGGACGCCGCCCTCTCAGTTGACTCACTCTCTTTCGGAAACAGCTCAGTTCCGGAATCATGTGTGCATGTCACCTACAGATTTAGCGAGTGCCGTCGTCACCGCCCTCGCTTCAGGTGCCGCGTCCGGTGCCGGCACCGCTGCCGGCACTGCTGCCTTCACTCGCCTCGTAGAGCTCGTGCGCAGTCGCCTCGGCCGCTCGGATGAGGGGCGCGGGGCACTCGGCCTGTGGGACGCGGAACCCGGATCGGAGCAGGCGGCGGAGGCGGTGCGGGCACGCCTGACCGTGGAGCTGGAGGGGGATCCCGGTCTCGCCGAGCAGTTGCGGGCCGCTCTGCAGCACGGGCCTCCACCGGTTCCGACGCACCCGCCGGCGATTGTCCAGCGCGTCCACATCGGCGGCGACGCCAACCGCGCCACCATCAACGTTGGGCCGCTGCACCTGAAGAAGACCACGGGCGTGGTGGCGACCCTCGCTGTCATCGGCGTGGTGTTGGCCCTGCTGGTCACACTGGGCCTCCGCAGCGTGGTGCAGTCGCTCGGCGACGACGAAGGTGAGCGCAAGGTGGCTCCCCTCTCCGAGATGGCCACCGTCAAGAGCGTCCTCCCCGACAGCGACAGCCTGCCGGCCGAGTTCAAGAGCGAGGGCGATCCGGTGGTGACCACGGATGAACAGGGTTGCCAGCCCGTATGTAAGGGGCTTCTGTTCGCTGCCAGTACGACCATGGGGCGCGAGAGACCGCAGAAGACGGCCGCGCTCTACGTCATGGCCTACGACAGCGCCCCGCACGCTGCCCAAGCGTTCGAGATGATTCGTAGGGAAATGGCCGACTCGTCGGAGAAGACCCTCATCTCGTTCCCGTCCATGGGCGACACCAGTACCGCCTACCAGTTCACCCCCGGCAACATCGTCCTCAACGAGGACGACGAATCCATCGAGGAGGCCGAAGCAGAGGCCCTTGTCGGAACGGTCGTCGTCCTCGTCCGCTACACAACCGCGCTAGACGACCTGGAGCCGTCGCTCACCGCACTCGCACGGATGATGGCGGACCGGGCACAACAAGCGCAGAACGGGAACAGCCCCTCTGCCACCGCGTCCTTCTGATGCCTGCGAGGTGCCGGTGCTCACCTGGTCGGCCCTCCAGAGGAGCCCAGCCCTGACTGCTCTCAGCGGCCCGGATGAATGAGCCTTTTCCGAGCTGGTGGTGATGGCCGCGAGTTGGACGGGGCCTGCGCAACGACGAAGCTCCTGAGCCGGTCAAGCTCGGCGGGGAACAAGGCGGGCGTGGTCTGGTCACCGTGACGCTCACCGGACCTCAGCTGGTCGAGTACCCGCGGATGCTCGACTACGACGCGCACGGCGGCGCCAACGCGAACAGCGACGACGGTCCCGTGGCGCGGCGCATGTACAACGCGCTCACCCCGGTCATCGACCGCATCAAACCGGGCCAGCCGCCCACAGACGTCCCCCGAGCCGTCGTCGACGACGCAGCCGTCCCGGCCGGCCCCGCCCCCTCCCCTCCACCTGCGCCCTCCAAGAACTGACTCGCAGGAAGCGGCGGGGGCCTTCACCAGCGTCAGGCCCCCGCCCGAGCGGGCACAGACGGATGGCGGCGCGCGTCAGAGCCGCCACACGGCGTTGGGCTCGGCAGCGCGTGACGAATCCAGCTCAGACCCGCCAGGACCGGATGCGGTCCGCGGCGTCGTACGCGTCGGTCCGTCCGGCGTCGATGTCGCGGGCCAGCGCAGGGACGACCTCGTGACGATCCTCATCGACACGAAGAACGAGATCAAAACAGCGGTCAGCGGCCTGACCGAAGGCGTGGGCGAGGTGGACCGGGAACTGCGGGCGGCGGCCGGTGCGATCACCGAACTGCGCGAGACGGACCTCGCGAACCTCAAGTCCTCCCAGCACGAGACGCGGACCAGCGCCTACAACGCGGGCAAACGCGCGAGCGAGGCCGTCACCGCGGTCGTCGATCTGCGGCGGGACGTCGAGCGGCTGCACCACGGACTGACGGACCTGCGCCGGGGACATGGACGAAGTGCTGTCACTGCTGCGTGCCGGGGTACCGGTCGCGGCCGGCGGTTCGGCTGTCATGCACCAGGCGCGGGCGGTCGCCGACACTCCGGGACCGGATGCTGTGCCGCTGCCGGGGCAGCGGCAGGTGAACCGTTCCGGGTTCGGTAGGGACTCGATCACTTGAGAGGATCGAGTCATGGCACGTCCTTCCCAGTACCCGCTTGAGCTGCGCCGTCGTGCGGTGCGCATGGTCGCCGAGGTGCGGCCCGACTACGACACCGAGTGGGCCGCGATGAAAGCGGTCGCCACGAAGCTCAACAACCGTCCCCGCAAGTGCCTGGGTTTCCGGACACCAGCCGAGAGTGTTGCCTTGACCGGTTGAATCTAAGGCGAGTTTCTTCGCGGCCGAGCTCGACCGGCCACACACACGCTCGTAGCGTTCATCGACGAGCACCGGGACCGCTTCGGCGGAGTCGAGCCGATCTGCCGTGTTCTGACCGGCCACGACTGCAAAATCGCCCCGTCCACCTACTACGCACACCACAAACGCCAGGCCGCCCCGGCGGCCCGCACCTTCCGCGACATCGAACTGAAGATCCAGATCCGGGAGGCATACGACGCCAACTACCGTGTCTACGGCGCGAGGAAGATCTGGCGGCACCTGAACCGCCAGGGCCAGACCGTGGCCCGCTGCACCGTCGAACGCCTCATGCGCGAGCTCGGCATCACCGGCGCCGTCCGCGGCAGGAGAGTGATCACCACGATGCCGGACCCCTCCTCGCCAAGGGCACCGGACCTGGTCGACCGCGACTTCGTCGCCAGCGCGCCGAACCGCTGTTGGATGGCTGGCGCAGCAGCGGAAGGCGCACACGTGGGCGCAGCTGAGTGCCGTGCAGCAGGAGCGGCTCGGCGGGCTCGGTGTGACACCCGACGAGCCGGAACCCGCCCCGGTGACAACACGCGTGGCGAAGGGGACGGGTGGGTTGTCGGCGCCGTTCCGGCGGGGGGGTTGCGGCCCTTGCGCAGTACCTTCAGCGCGAAGGGCACGAGCGTCCTGTCCCGAGGAAACACGAAGAGCCGGTCGAGGTCGACGGCCAGGAGCACGTCGTGAAACTCGGTGTGTTCATCACAACACCAAAACCCGACGCGACAAGCTCACCCCCGAACAACGCCAGGCCCTCACCCAGCTCGGAATGGAATGGGCATGACACCAGCCGCAGCCCGCCGCTGAACCGGAGGAACGGCACTCACTCCATAAGAAATCGCGAACCTGAGACGACGTCACCCACCATGAGATAGCGCCTCACGACAGCAAAATCTCTCACCCCGTGACAGTGGAACCAGACGATCAACAACACCGCTCCGATCAGCAACAACAACCCAGGCCACTGACACCTACCCGAGAGAGGACGCTCAACGACGCGGATTCAATCGCTGCTTCCTCGCACGACCGCGGCGTATCGGTCGCCCAGCTTGGCTCGCAGGAGCCCAAGTTGGTGTGCGGCGGTGGCCGCGACATGCGATGAGGCAGGTTGCATGACGGACGATGCCCACCAATCCGCGTCGGGTCGGCCGTTTTGCATCTCTGCCCGGACCAGGGTGTCGATTTCTGCCACATGCTGCGCAAAAGCTTGTGCCCATTCCTGCTCGTCGGGCCGGAGGAACGGCGCACGCCGGAGAAGGAGGAGGTTGACCTGCGTCAGCGTGCTTGATCCAGTCGCGGCGGAGACGTCACGGCCAGCGATGGATGTACGTTGAGCCTCCTCAAGGGCGGACAACGCCTCCCATACTTCCCTCAGAGCCTCCACCCTCTGAGCGCGGAAGTTCGCCCGTGCTTCGCGGGCCTGAGCTCGCTGCCATTGCCACAGTCCAGCCGCCGTGGCCAACCCTGTTCCTACGAAGGTGAGAACGCCCACAGCGACCGTGTCCGAGACCATGGCGTGAGGCTACTGATGAGCGACCGGGCTGGGGAAGGCAGCGAGGTCTTCGCTACCCCTGGGAGCAGCCGCCGCCACACCCGGCTCGAACAGCTGACGGCCCGCTACCCGCTACGACGTGGGCAACCCGTCACCGAACGCGACTGGATCAGACCTTAAGGAACAAGCTCAGACCCCTTCTACCGACCACAACGGGGGCTCTTGGCGGGTGCGGTCTGCCAGTGGGTGGGCGCGGCCGCCGGGGCCGGGGCCGCCCGCCCGTCGGACGAGGCAGCAGCCGGGGACGTGGTGGGCGTGGTGGTGGAACGGGAGCGGGCGGCGGTCGGTGGTCGGCGAGACACGGGGCGTTGTGGGCGGCCAAGAGAAGACGCCCGGCAACATTCAGGGGCGGATCCTGCCAGAGACGCCCCGGGCTCTCCGGCCGACCCGCTGCCGCAACTCCACCGTCACCAGCGCACACGCGCCGATCTGGCTCGCCGAAGAAGAAGACCTGATCGCGATGTCCAAGGACCGCCGCCTAGCCTCGCCCCGTCGTGAAGCCGTGCTGATCGAACTCGCCGACGTCCAGCGGATCACCCGCGCGTTCAAGGATCAGAAGGGCAGCCACTGATGCCGGTCTCCGCCGCGACGGCCACCAAGTTGCAGGAGGCCATGCAGCGGCTTCTCGCAGGTGAGCCCATCCGCACCGACGGGGAACTGACGAAGGAGAGAACGTACGCCGCTACTTCAAGCCGCCCCCGCAGGTGACCGCCGAACTTACGAGCTTGCTCACGCCGGGCGACAACAGCAGGTGGTTGTCGGATCTTGGGCCGGCTCTGGGTACTACGCGGCGCGTACTACGCGATGTGTAGCATTATGGGAACGCATCTCGGAGGCCGACCACAGCTGGAGAAGCCATGCGCACCAACGACGCCCAGATGCTTGTGCTGTGCGCACTGACCGAGGGTCCGCTGCACGGGTATGCCATCAACGCGGCCATCGAGCAGGTCTCCGGGCGTCGTCTGGGGCCTGGGAGCCTCTACGGAGCCTTGGCCCGCCTGGAGGCGAAGCAGCTGGTGAAACCCCTGGAGGGAAAGGGCCGTCAACGCCCGGTCTGTCTCACGCCCGCTGGGCGGGAGTTGCTTGAGAGGGAGGCGCACTCCATGGCCCGCCTGTCCGGGCGCGTATTCGAGAGCGCTGTTCCTGATGAGGTCGGCTACCTCGACCGACTGGCCGCGACGGATCTGGCTCGTTCCTATAACTGATCATTTCAGAATGAGATCGGTGTGTTGGCTTGGCAGTTGGGTGTTGTGTCGGCAGGATCTGCCGGGTGTCTGCTGATCTCGTGCCCGATGACCTGTGGGAACGCATAGCCCCGCTGCTGCCTCCTCGTCCGCCTCGGCGGCACCGGTATCCCGGGCGGCTGCCGGCCGATGACCGTGCTGCTCTGCGGGGCATCGTTTACGTGCTGCGCAAAAGTGTGAGCTGGCGGGACGTCCCTGCGGAGCAGGTGGGCTGCAGTGGGGTGACGGCCTGGCGGCGTCTGCGGGACTGGACCGAAGCCGGAGTCTGGCCCCGCCTCCACGCAGTCCTGCTGGCAGAACTGCGTAAAGAGGGCCTGCTGGAGATGGACGACGCCGCGATCGACGGCTCGCACGTCAGGGCCCTCAACAGGGGGCTCACACCGGACCTTCTCCGGTCGACCGCGCACGCCCCGGCAGCAAACACCACATCATCGTCGACCGGCACGGAACCCCGCTCGCCGTTGCTCTGACCAGCGGCAACCGCCACGACGTCACCCAGCTCATGCCACTTCTGGACGCCATACCGCACATCCGCGGCCTGCGCGGCCGGCCACGCCACCGGCCCCGGCGACTGTTCGCCGACCGTGGCTACGACTACGACAAGTACCGCCGCCTCGTCCGGGCTCGTGGGATCACACCGAAGATCGCCCGTCGCGGCACACCGCACGGCTCCGGCCTGGGCAGGACCCGCTGGGTCGTCGAGCGGACCTTCGCCTGGCTGCACCAGTTCAAACGCCTTCGGATCCGCTACGAGATACGCGCCGACCTCCATCTCGGCGTGCTCCAACTCGCCTGCAGCATCATCTGCTTGAGACGACTCCGAACCGCATTCTGAAACGATCAGTAAGAAACGACCAGAAGGTCTGGACTGGGCGCGGCGGATCGAGCTGTTCACCGTCGTGGTCGCGGCTGTCGTGGTGGCGGTGGTGGCGGTGGTGGGTCTCTGGTATTCGAATGTTCAGACCAGGCAGGCCAACGAACAGGCCCAGCAGGCCAGCAAACAGGCCCAGCAGGCGAACGCCCAGGCGCGGGACGACCGGGCACTGGCCAAGGACGGGCAGATCACCAGCCGGTACACAGCCGCGGTGGGAAACCTCGGCGAGGACAAGACGGACGTGCGGCTGGGCGGCATCTACGCCCTGCAACGGATCATGCAGGACTCCCCCCGCGACCACCCCACCATCGCCCACATCCTCGCCGCCTACGTCCGCACTCACGCCGCGAAACCCCCGGCAAAGGGCCAGGACGTCCCGGCCGACGTCCACGCCGCCCTCACCGTCCTCACCACCCGGAACACAACCCGGGACGACGACTACTTCCTCCTCGACCTCCACGCCGCCAAACTCCCCAACATCACCCTCGCACCCACAGCCTCAGCGGGGGCTTTGAGCAACGCAGTCCTGACCGCCGTGGACCTGACCGATGCGGACCTGACCGGCGCGGACCTGACCGACGCAGTCCTGACCGCCGTGGACCTGCCCGGCGCGGACCTGACCGGCGCGTACCTGACCGACGCGCGCCTGACCGCCGCGGACCTGACCGACGCAGTCCTGCCCGACGCGTACCTGACCCACGCGCGCCTGCGCGGCGCGAACCTGACCGGCGCGAACCTGACCGGCGCGAACCTGACCGGCGCGGACCTGACCGGCGCGGACCTGCGCGGCGCGGACCTGCGCGGCGCGGACCTGACCGACGCGGACCTGACCGACGCGTTGAACCTGACGTGGGAGCAGGTTGAATCAGCCATCACTGACGAAGATACGGAGCTGCCTGCCTCGCTCCGGTAAGCCGCTGACGGCTTCCCGCGTTCCCGAGCCTCCACGGCCGGACTGACCACCGTCACAAAGTGGAGCCGGACACCGTGACCGGGGCCACCGCGCACCATGCCCAGAGGCAGCCGGCCGCCGGTCCGGTGAGGCGGAACGGGAACGGGCGGCCCGCCGCCGAACCACACCCCACCAGGCCCGGTTTCAGAACCGCACCTGCAAATGAGGGCCGGGTTCCTGAACGACGGGGGCGTGACAGCATCGGTGACCGGCCGTTGAACCGGAGCAGGAATGTCACGTCACACCGAGACCCCGGGCACATCGCCCGGGGTTCCGTGCCGCCGGCACCGTGCCGCATCCGCGCTGGGGTGGACTGGGCATAATGCCCGGCTTCGGAGCCGCACCACCATGCCACTCGTACGGATACTTCCCCACCGGCACGCGAACCGGACGCCCGGACCCGGACGTCGGTGGCCTCGAGATGACCGTCCGCTTCACGATCTGGGACCAGATCACCGGCGCCGCCGGCCTGCCCGCCACGGCCTGACCGACAGCCGACAACCGCCTCGACCACACCCTGACGCACTGCCAGACGCCTATACCCCCGACAACGTGACAACGCCCCTGGACGGCCTCCGGGCTCGAAGAACAGGCACCGGGCCAGGCACCACGACGTCGGCAAGACGGTCAAACGCGCTGAGTCGATCAAGGAACACCAAGCCCAGCTATGTTAAACGCCAAGCTGAGGCCTATCTGCTCGCCGGTGCACACCTGGCCGTGTCACCCAACCGCTGTGCCTAGCGTTTGAGAACTCCGACGAAGGCGTCAGCGCGGACTACCCCGCCCGCTTGCCCTTCCGCTGCACCGACTGGACTGTGCAGGGAAGTTGAAGCCTCCGCCCGCCAGTCGGCACCCGACGACGGCCCATCCACACCAGTGACGGGGAGCCAGCGGAACGTCCCCGCTCCCGCCCTCACGGGGGTGTCCCTGTGCCCCTGAACATCCGTTGCGCAACTGCCGCCTCCTCACGCACCGCTTGAGCTCACCGCCCAGATCAGCACCGCAGCACCACCTCTGCCAGTCGCCACGAGCATGCTCCCTGGCTCCGCGCCGTACACACGCCTGCACCTCTTCCTCTCCCAAACCCATGCCCCGTGCCTCCGCCAAAGAATGGCGCTTCCCTACTTGGTTATGTGAAGGCCGTCATGGAGGCGACTGGGCATAGTGCAGCCTGATGTAATGAAAGCTTTAAGGTTATCCATGGCTTGCCGGGCCATCACGGACGGTCTCTGCCGTACCGTGCAGGCTGTCGCCCCGCCTGTCGGGCCCACGTCCAGACCGAGGTCGCGAGGAAGGCGGCGCTCCACCACTTCCCTCTTCATCACGGTCGTTCTCGCGATGACCTTGCTCGTCAGCGTCGGGGACATCAAGCCCGCCACTGCGGCGAACGATGCCGGCTGTGCGTCGTTCGGCTCGTCGTTCACCGCACAGCCCATCGCAGGTAACGGCACTGGGCTACGCCTGGGCTGCGCACGTGACGCCGGGAGCTTGCGCTCCCTGGCGAAAAGCGACGGGGACATGGTCGCGGTCATTGATTTCAAGGTCACAGAGCGGCCGGATCAGTGGCGGCAGGTGATGAACCAGATGGTCGACACCACTCGCGCCGACATGGCCAGAGGGTTGTCCCTGAGCAAGGCCCTCACACTGCGGTCACAGCGGTACAGTGGGGGTTTCGCCCCGCAGACCAACAGCGTCACCTTCGGCGGGAACATCCACACCGTCGACGACAGCATCGTCCTCGTCGTGCCTGCCGGAGACATCGGCACCGCCGGATTCTGGGAGGGCTTCTGGAAGAAGTTCGTAAGTAACGCAGCCGGTGTCGCGGTGGGCGTGGCCAGCACCGCCCTATGCCTGCTGGCGTTCAACGTAGGGGCTCCGGCGGCCGCACCGGTCTGCGGCGCGGTGGGCGGGGCCCTGCTCTCGGGTGTCGCAGAGTTAGTCGGCGTCGCTCTGGACGGCAAGCCCATCGATGCGACCGCGTGGGGCCAGGCGCTCGGTTCCGCGGCGTGGGGCGCGATCGCCGGAGCCTCTGCCGGCTTGCTAGCCGAGTACCTTGCCGTGGGCGGCCGCGGGCTAATCGCGAGCACTCAAGAAACGCTCCGCCGGTACGCAACGATCTTCACCAACTGGCGAGCGCCGCTGAATTTCCTGGCCGACCTGCTGAGCCCTGACATCGCTCAGATCATCGCTGACACCGTGCAGCGACTTGCGCGGGGCATCCCCAGCACCCAGATCAGGGTCATGGCGTTGGGGTCGTCCAGCACCTGGGGCGAGGGCAGCTCCGACGGGAACGGCTACCGGGACACCGTCGACGTGGGGCTCCAGGGGATCGCCGAACGCAACGCCCAGCAGGCCGGCAACGCCAGCGCACGTCCCGCCGCCGAGGTGGGAACGCTGGGTAGCGACGACACCACCCCCGAAGTGGACTGGGTGGGATCGGTCCGGGTGGGGACGATGTCGGACCGGGAGACCGAGGGCTGGCGGGGATATCGGATCAACGAGATCGCTGGCAAGGCCGACTGCTCCGTCAAGCGCTACCGTCCCAATGTCATCACGCTCATTGCTGGCGGCAACGACGTCATCATGAATTACCAGATGGATGGCGCGGTCGGCCGGCTGGAAGCACTGATTGACCAGATCACCACGGACGTCCCGAGGGCCACGGTGCTGGTGGCTGGAATGCAGCCCTTCCTCGACCCTGCCCGGAACGCGAGGGGAGAGGCGTTCACCGCCCAGATCCCCGCTCTCGTAGACCGGTTGGTGGCACGCGGCCTGTCGGTGGTGTACGCGGACACCACCGCACTGGAACCCGCCGACATCCACACCTCTGACGGCATCCACCCCACCGATCGGGGCTACGACAAGATCGGCGCGGCGTTCCTCAAGGCAGCCAACGTGGCTAACGACCGGCGTTGGATCTTGGAACCGGTGGGACAGGTTCCTGAAGGAGCATCCGACGCCGACTCCTGTCCGACAAGGGACGACGGCACCGGCGCCGGTGACAACGGCTCCAGCCAGCTGGGGCCTGGCTGGGATGACCACGGTGTCATCCAGGCCCAGCAGTTTCCCTCCACGAACCGGTTCTGGATGGTCGACGTGAACAAGGACCGCAAGGCCGAGTTCGTGACGGTCGACGAGAAACAGAATTTCCGGTTCTGGTGGAACAGCGGCCCCTCCGGCAAGAACTGGACCCCTTTCATCGAAGGCGAGAACTCCTATACACCCCCCGCCGGAGCGGTCGGCAATCAGCTACGCTTCGCCGACCTCGACGGTGATGGCTTCCCGGACTGCGCCGTGGTCGATTTGACCGGGCGGATACGGGCCTACACCTGGAAGGCCGAGAACCCGGCCGGTCAGCGCATGTGTATGAACAAGTACAACGGCCTCGCCGATGTCTTCGATCAGGGGTCGCAAGGGGAAATCCTGCGCACCGACCCGACCACCAAGATCCGGTTCGCCGATGTCACAGGCGGAGGCCGGGACGACTATCTGCTGATCAAACCGGACGGCACGACGACCGCCTGGTACAACAGGGGCTTCCAGAGCGAAGCTGGCCGCAGATGGCTGGACTGGACGCCTCCCCACACCATCAGCCGCGCCCTGCAGAAGCCCAGGGAGATCAGATACGCCGACATCAACGGGGACAAGCGCGCCGACCGGATACTGATCACCGCCAGGGGCGGCGCCAGAGCTTGGATCAACGAAGGGGCAACAGGCGCGGGCGGAACCTACCGCGACATCGGCAAGATCGCCGCTGACGGGAACCTTCCGCCGAAGGACATCCAGTTCGCCGACCTCGACGGCGACGGCAAGGATGACTTCGTCCGAATCGGCTGGACCGGCGTCACCCACGCCTGGCTCAACAAACTCCCCGCAAGCTACTTCAACTCCTTCCACCCGTAAGCCATCTCCACCTCCACGGACGACCACCCGCGCATCCCTGCGGGTGGTCGTTCCCCGTTCTCCCACACCTCAAGGAACGGGCTGTTCGATGGTCCGGTGCCCAGCGCGCGGCGGGCGGGCGTCACCATCCGGTCAGCCGTCGGATGAACGAAGTACATCGCCTCGCTGCCGGTGTCCTCTAACCTCGCCGTTTCGGTTGGGCTGATGCGGCGTTGCTGATCACCAACTGGGGCGATCCAGGCGATTTTGTTTGCCTGGGGCATGGCGGGGGCCCGGCGCGGTGGTCGGGGTTCTCCGATGTCCTTCGGGTTGTGGGCGCGCGGGGGACGGCCGCTCAGCCAACTGGTCGAGGCAGTGCGGCAAGGCGGTGGAAGGCCGTGACCAGTTCGTTTCTCCAGGGCCAGGTCGCCGAGATCCGTAGGCGGAGGCGGCGGCCGCCGCGGGTGAGGCGGGCGGCGACGTGCAGCAGCCGGTAGCGGAGCTTCTTCGGCTCGGCAGCCGCGAGTTCGCCGTCCAACAGCAGGACGCGCATCCAGGCCAGCAGATCGACCGCCGCCAGGCTGAGTTCGAGCCAGACGGCGTTGATGGAGAAGTCACGGGAGAGGGAAGCGGCCAAAGCCGGTGGTCTTGCCGCAGCGGATATGGTCCTCGACCGTGGCATGCCCGCGGTGACGGGCCTCCAGGAACTGGGCGGAACCGCCACCGGAGTACGGGGTGTCGGTGAGGAACACTTGATGCCGCAGGCCCTCGTCCTGATCGAACAGGGACAGTTGGGCTCCGGGGTGCGGTCGCTCCCGGCGCACGATGATGCGGGTGCCGGCCGGGTAGCCGGCAAGGTCGACCATGCCGGTCAGCTCTGCGACCTCGGCGCCGTCGCGAAGTGTCCCGTTCTGGTCCAGGGCGGGGTGCCAGACCTGCTCAGGCAGGGTCCGGATCGCGTGGCGGACCGGCTCGGTGACCGCGTGCCCGACCGAGAAACGCAGGTCCAGGCCATGCTCGCGCAAGGTTCGGATGTGGGTGAGGAAGTGAGGTGACCCCCGGAGTGTGGACACAGGGGTTCATGCTGCGAGTGAGAGTTTAGCTGTCTTGTGGTGGTGCTGTTCGAACTCCATCGGGGAGAGGTAGGAGAGCGCGCTGTGTCGGCGTCGGGCGTTGTAGTAGGTGAGCCACCGGAATATCTCGAGCCTTGCCTGAGACATCGTCACGAACACTCTCCTGTGCATCGTTTCTCGCTTCAGTCCCTGCCAGAAGCTCTCGGCCAGGGCGTTGTCGTAGCTGGAGCCGACCCTGCCCATGCTTCTGCGGATGCCGTGCAGGTCGCAGACCTGGGCGAACGCGGCCGAGGTGTATTGCCCGGACTCAATCGGTTGTCGCAACACCGGCTTCTTGAGTCAAGAGTAGGTGTTCGTTGAGGGCTTCAGCGGGTGTCTTCCATCCGAGGGTTTTGCGGGGGCGGCTGTTGAGGGCGAGTGCAACGGCTGCGAGGTCGTCTGTCTGCCATCGGGACAAGTCCGTGCCCTTCGGAAAGTACTGCCGCAGCAACCCGTTCGTATTCTCGTTCGTGCCGCGTTGCCACGGGCTGTGCGGGTCCGCGAAGTAGATTTCGAGGCCGGTGTCGACGCGGAGCCGGGCATGCTGTGCCAGTTCTTTGCCGCGGTCCCAGGTCAACGAGCGACGCAGCTGCTCGGGCAGCGTGGTGATCGTGGAGGCGATCGCGTCCCTGACGGCCTCGGCCCCCAGACCGGCCAGCGCCGGCCCGTTCTTCACCCTCGGCTCGGTGCCAAAGCCTTCCATCCGGGGCAGGTGCAGCAGCATGGTAAACCGGGTCGTGCGCTCGACCAGAGTGCCGATCGCGGACTTGCCGGTGCCGATGATGAGGTCGCCTTCCCAGTGTCCCGGGACTGCCCGGTCCTCGGCCTCGGCCGGTCGTTGGCTGATCATCACCTCGGGGGTGACGTGCCCGTTCGCCCGCCGTCGGGCTCGGGCGCGGGGAACCCGCAGCGCACGCCCGGTACGCAGACAGCCGACCAGCTCACGCTTGAGGGCTCCACGTCCTTGGATGTAAAGCGCCTGGTAGATCGCCTCGTGCGAGATGCGCATGGACTCATCATCGGGGAAATCCGTCCTGAGCCGGCCCGCGATCTGCTCGGGACTCCAGGCCGTCGCCCACCGCCGGTCCTGACGGCGGGGCTTGTTCCGTCCCTTCCACCGAGGCGTCTTCGGCCCGGTGACCTGTGTTCCGTCCGGACGACGTACATCCCCGGCGAGCCGGTCCTGCACATACTCACGCAGCCGTTCATCGGCCACGAGCTTCGGCGTCTTCGGACGCCGTGCCGCCAGTTCCGCCTTCCACTGGGCGATCGAGGCCCGGTAGCCGAGCTGCCCGCCGCGGGTGGCCGCGTTGCGTCGCAGCTCCCGCGAGATGGTCGACGGATCCCTGCCCAGGCGGCGTGCAATCTCGCGGACTCCCAGGCCCTGGGCGTTGAGCAGCGCGATTTCTTCGCGTTCCGTGAAGGACAGGTATCTGCCCGAGGGCGTGCTGAGCTGGATCGACGGCATGCCGCCACGTTCACGGAACCAACGGGACCCCACCACTGGGGATACGCCGCACGAGACCGCCGCCGCCTCGCTGGTCATCCCCTCGGCGATCTTCATCCAGAAAGCCCGCTCCACCTCCCGACGGATTGGGGGCCGTCCCGGCGACCGCATTGCCGGACGCCCCGTCAGCCGCGTGGCCCATCCCGCTGGCCGACCCATCCAACACCTCCAGGGTCGAGGTGTTGCGACGATCAGTTGAATCCACCTTGCGATCCGCGGTCCGCGTGGAAGATCACTCCGGCCACGTCGCCGCCGCGGGTCGCGACCGCGGCCTGGAGCGCGTCGATGACGAGCTCGGCCCGCATGTGCGGGGCCATCGACCAGCCGAGCACTCGGCGCGACCGGATATCGATGACGCAAGCGAGGTAGAGCCACGCGGCTCCGACCTGCACGTATGTGATGTCGCCGCACCACTTCTCGTCCAGCGTACTGGCGGTGAAGTCCCGCTGGACCAGGTCCGCCACTGGCGGCGCGAGGCGGTCCGGGATCGTGGTGCGCTTCTTCTTCCGCAGGTGACGGCCGACGATGCCGTGCTTGCGCATCAGCCTGGCCACGCGCTTGTGGTTGACCGTGTGGCCGAAGCCGCGCAGTTCGGCATGGACTCGAAGCGCGCCGTAGTTCCCGCGGTGTTCGGCATGGATTTCGCGGATCTCCTCGACCAGGGCGTCCTCCTCGAACTGCCGCCCCGCCCGCGCCTCGGCGCCGGTGATCCACCGGTAGTAGCCCGAGCGGGAGACCTCCAGTACCCGGCATATCCGCTTGATGCCGAACATTCCGGCGTGGGTGGAGACGAAGTCCCAAGCGGCGGTCTTCACTTCATCTCCCGGGCGAAATAGGCCGCTGCCCGACGCAGGATCTCGCGTTCCAGCTGCCATTCCTTCTCCGCCTTGGCCAGCCGCGCGTTCTCCGCGCGCAGCCGGGCCAACTCGGCCTCGGTGTCCTGCGACGCGCCTGCGGCGACTGGACGACCGTCGGCATCACGCACCCAGGTCCGCAGCGTTTCGGGGTTGACGTTCAGATCAGCCGCGACGTCCTTGAACGTCCGCCTGCCGGCCGAAGCCCGCCACAACGCGATCGCGTCGGACCGGAACTCCGCACTGTACTTCGAGGGCCGTGCCACGTAGATCTACACCTTCCAGGATCAGCAAGATCCATTGTCAGGTGTGTCCACACCACAGGGGTCACCTCATCCACCAACCCACCCCTCTGACGCGCCGCACCCGTCAGACGCAGACTGGCCCCGCCACGACACACGGGCCAACACACCGCACGACATCACTCCAAGAAGTGACATCCACGCGATGCAGACACATCCTGCAGCTCTCTACCGCTATAGACCCGGCATCAGGATCACCCACGCTTCAGCAGCACTCTTCAGCCCCGAATCGGCGCGATGCCTTCAGCAAACGACCGACCCACCCACCACCACCAGGCGCAACCCGGAACTGAAAAGGAAACACCAACCACTGAAATCTAGAAGCCGACCATCATCGCGAGGGCTGCGGGATGGGTATCACTCACCCAGCAACCAATGTACGAGCGGCGCAACCTCAGATGGTTTCAGAATTGGCCACATTCGACCTTTCTAGGCAAAACCATGAACTACATCGATCCGGATGAGAAGGTAACAATGGGGCCATCTTCGGAACCGATAACCCGAACATCGAAACTCCGGTGAGGAAATTCGGCAGACAACGCAGCACCCCACGTTTTTGCAACACATGCGGCAAAGAAATCCTGCGCCCGCCAGTCCTCTTCGACATCATCCGAATCGACAATCTGCCAGACTCGCAGCTGATTCAGTGTCGCCTCAATTTTTCGAACGTCACCGGAGAGACTCTCGCGCCATGCCTTAAAATTCGATTCTTCGTAAGCACGATCCCACAGCACACACCCCTCCACTTCGACAAAACGCGGCCAGAAGATCCGGGAGAATGCCACCATCATTCCTAGATCGCCATGACCTTTCACATAATCTAGGTAATCAACTCCCCCTCCCCATTCCTCCACCCAGGACTTGATTCCGGGGTAGTCCATCGGGTCATTCATGGATAGCTCCTCGCGTCACTTGCGTAGGGTTCAGCCATTCGAGCCACCCAGAGAGATGGCGGCAAACCCACAGAGATTCACAAATTCAGAGACCTCAGGCGCCCGCCATGTTACTGCGAGCGCCTGAGGTGATGCATTTCTACCAGTATTCAATTATTTATGAACGGCTTGCATGTCAGCCATCCATATTTAGCTCGGCCTACCGGCAGCCGCATAGCTCTTCCTCGGGGCGTAGAGGCCGCGGCATCTTCTCCCAGTTGCGAAAAACCTGGCCCGTTTTTGGATTGACATGCTTGGCCATATCGAGAATGTGTGGGGCCGGTATTCCGGCATGCGGTGCTGAGTCAGGATCGAGGTCTGCGCGCTGGGAAATTGCTCCTTCCTCATCATAACGCGCATACGCAGTAACCGTCCCGTCCTCTTTCTGACGGAAAAGCGTCTCCCCGGGGTTAGCAGTCTTGGGAAAGCGTCCGCTGACGTGCCGCGCACCCGAGAGACTCAATCCCCCTGTATTGCAGTTGTGAACGAGTACCGGCGTCTGACCAGCGAGTACATAGTACGCGTGGATGTCCTCGATGCTGAGGTCGTGGGTTCGCTGACGCTGGGTGTAGTGCTTGACTTCGGATATCTGGACGTGTGTGCCTGCGCTGGTGCGGAGCAGCTGTCCGGCTTGGAGGTCTCCGGCCTGGATCCATTTTTTCAGGTCGGGCGCCCAGAAGGGGTGTGTATCGGTTGCTACGATGCTTGATTGGCCGTCGTCTACGGATACGACGATTTCAGTGAATGCCTTGTCATCCTCCGTGGTGATCGTCTGGGCAACTTTTTTCTCGACCGTTTCTCCGGTCTCGACATCGGTTGTGGTTACAGTGTCGCCGACTTCGATGTCTTCGATGGCTTTTCGTGTACCGTCCGCCAGGAGAACACCAGTTCCCGGCAAGAAGCTATGACACGCCTTCGCGACCTTTGCAATCTTGCGTGTTGCGGCAGCCAGGACGACATCAAATGTGATCTTGGCTGCGCCTTCCGTGGATCTCCCGTCAATGAAATCGTCAGCAATTTCACTGCCTCTGGCAATAATTGATTCTGCGAATCCTACTCCGGTTATCTCTTTCATTTTGCCGGTCACATACTCAGTGCACGTGCCGTCGAGCGTGACGCAGTTATACCCGTTCTTAAGCTCGTCGCCTACCGCACCAATCAGGCCGGTGCCAAACTCTCTGCCTTGTTCCACGAGAGCGTCGGCAAAGGAGGACAGCCACCCCCCGCCACCGCCGTTACCACCACCGTTACCACCACCGTTACCACCACCGCCGTTACCACCGCCGTTACCACCGCCGTTATCACCGCCGTTACCACCGCTGTTACCACCGCCGGCAGTACCACCTGTGCTCGGCGACGGGTGCGTGGTGATCGGGAAGGCTGGGTCCGGTTTGCCGCTGTTGTTGCCCGGTTGGCAGTGGCCGTTGCCCGGGTCCAGGCAGGTGCCGGTGGGATCCGAGTTGGTTGCGGGAGCTTGGCCGGCGTAGCTGTATCCGTTGAGTGTCTGGTGTTTGTCGAGTTCGAGGATAGGGTCGACGCTGATGAACTGGCCGATTCCCGGGTCGTATTCGCGGGCGCCGATGTGGGTGAGGCCGGTGGTGGTGTCGGTCGGTTTGCCGAGGAATGCCTTGTCGTCGGGCCAGGTGATGGGTTCAGTGCCGCGGGGGGCGCCGAAGGGGGTGGTGTAGCGCTTGGTGATGTCCTGGGTGGTGGCGTCGGTGGCGATGCTGCTGGTGCCGTGGTGGTCTGCGGCGAGGAAGCTGATCTTGCTGCCCGGGGTGCCGAGCGTGGATGTGCGGACCGCGATGTTCTGGCCTGCGGCGCTGTAGTAGCGGGTGCCGGTGACCGTCTTTGTTGTGCCCTTGGTGGTCAGGTGTACTTCGGTGGCGCCGAGGTAGAGGACGGTGTCGCCGTCTCCGGTGGCGCGGCGGATGAGGAGTTCGCCGTCGGCGTCGTAGAGGTAGGTGGTGCCGAGGGCGGGCTTGGTGCCGGCTGCGGGTTCGGTGGTGGAGGCCAGTTCGCCTTCGGTGTTCCAGGTGAGGGTCTGGGTGGCCTGGGTGCCGGGGCGGTTGGTGGTGTTGCCCGCGTCGTCGTATCCGTATGCCGCGGCTTTGGCTCCGGTGGTCTTGACGAGGGGGTGGGGCTGTCCGGTGGGTGTCTGGTATCCGTAGGTGGTGGTGGCGTCGCCCGCGGCGGCGTGGGCGGTTTCGGTGGCCCGTTGGCCGGCGGTGTTGTAGGTGTAGCTGGTCCAGTACGGGGCGGCGCCGTCGAGGTTGGCGGTGGTGCGGCCGGTGGTGGAGCAGTCGGCGGTCTTGGGGGTCCAGGCTTCGGTGAGGCGGCGGTCGTTGTCATAGGTGAAGCACTGGTTGTCGGCCTTGGTGGTGCCGCCGAGGGTGGTGGGGTCGAGGATGGACTGGACGTTGCCCGCGTCGTCCTGGGTGAAGTTCAGGTCCTGCAGCATGTACGCGTGGGTCTGGTCGGTGACGTGGCTGCGGGTGAGGCGGCCGGTGCCCGGCTGGTACGTGTTCGTGATGTAGGTGTTCTTGGCGCCTGCGCCGAGCGTGAGCTGTTCAACCTCGCCGAGTGCGGAGTAGCTGACGCCGAGGAGGTAGGTATTGGTCCCGGTCAGCCCTGTGGTGAGGCCGAGGGAGTTGTACTTCGGCTGGACGATCTCCTTGGGGAGGCCGGCGACGCCGGGTTCCTTGGTGTTGTTGAGGGAGCCGTCGAGAAGGTAGTCGGTGCCGAAGGTGGTCGTGGCTGCCACTGCGCCGGAGGTGACCAGCGGGTCGTCGGCGGGCAGTACAACGTCGGTGCTGGTGGCCCGGCCGAGGGTGTCGTAGACGGTGACCTGCTTGGTGTACTTCTTGCCGGTGGCGCCGCCGACGTAGCGGGTGGAGCCGTCCGGTTTGCCCTTGAGGAGGGTGTCGTAGCTCCAGTCGGCGAGTTTGTTGGGGTCTGTGTCGTCGGTCTGCCAGAGGCCGGTCTTGCGGCCGAGTTCGTCGTATTTGTAGAGCAGTTTCGTCTTGCGGGCATCCTCGGTCAGGCTGATCTGATCGAGCTCGTTGTACTCGGTGGTGGAGATTCCCTTGTCCGGGTCGGTCGTCTCAATCTGGCGGCCGAACAGGTCGTAGGCGTAGGTCCACTTGGCGTCGTCGATGCCGGTGATCAGGGACTGCTTGCCGTCAGGGGTGTAGTCGTACTTCACCCGGGTGTAGGAGGTCCCTGTCGTGGCGCCGTACGCGGTGTCGTTCGGGGTGGTGCCCGCGTAGGTGCGTGTCTCCGTGGTGCGGCCCAGGACATCGGTAATGGTCCGGGTGGCATTGCCGCCCTTGACCGCGGTGGTGGCCGTCGAGTCTCCGGTGTAGCTGGTGGTGGTCGACCAACGGTCCACGCCGAACACGGTGAAGGTACTGGTCGCGGGGCGTGCTGCCGCGTCGTAGGTGGTGCGGGTCAGGGCCGGCGTGTGAGCGTAGGAGGCGCGGGCGTATGTGCCGTTCGGGGCGGCGAGGTTGTCATAGATGTCGGCGTACGTCTCATAGGCGAGGCCGCGTGAGTCGTAGCGGGTGTCGGTCAGGATCCGGCCGCCGAGCGGTGAGGTGGTCTGGGTCTGGATCGGGCGCAGCAGGGCGTCGGTGATGGCGTAGCTGGTCTCGTAGCTGGTGCCGTTGGCTTTGAGGGTGGCTACGGAGGTCCAGGGCTGGCTGCCGCGGGCGATGTTGTAGCCGTACTTCGCTGTCGGGCTGTCGATGCCCTTGGAGCGGTTGGGTGCCCAGGTGTCGGTGATGCGGCCGAGTGCGTCGTAGGTGTTCTCGGTCTTCTTGAGGTTGGCGTCGAGGGTGCTGGTGACGGATCCGCGGGCGGGGTCGAGATAGGTGTAGTTCTTGTGGGTCTGGCCGTTGGAGGTGAGTTTGGGGGCGGCGACGACCATGGTGGTGAGGGGGCCGGCCGCGGCCGGGTAGTAGGTGGCGGACCTGACGTTCTGCTTGGCGTCCTCGACGGTCAGGGGGCGTCCGAGTTTCGCGGTGGCTGTGTCGTAGGTGGTCTTGGTGACCGTTTGCCAGCCGCCGTTCACTGCGGGGTGGCGGTCGCTGGTTCCTGCGGCGATGGGGTAGGCCTTGGCCCTGCCGGTCCAGGTGGCGAGGCCGAGTGTCGGGGTCTGGGAAGTGGTCCAGCCGGTGGCGGTGGTGTTGTCGTAGACGACGGCGGTGTCGGAGAGTACGTCGCCGCGGGTCTTGGAGTTCGCGGGGAGGTTCAGTTTGTCGTCGGTGACGATCGCCCCGGCTGTGTCCAGGCAGGCGGTCCCGATTGTTCGGGTGCGGGAGACGAGGCTGGTGATGCCTTTGTCGGGGTTGCGGGCGTACCAGGTGCGGGTACAGGTCTCGTCGCCGGTCTTGGCTGTGTTTCCGGCTGCTGCGGTCTGCGTGATCATGCCGTAGGTGGCGTCGTAGGTGTATGCGGTGGAGTTGCGGCGCCAGGTGTTGCTGATCGGCAGGTAGGTGTAGAGGGAGGAGAGGGCGGGGCGGATGAAGTACGCCTTGGTGTTGGCGTAGGACCGTTGCTGGCTGGCGGTTTCCTTGGTCCAGATGTTGTGGAAGGCCAGGGTGACGGGTGCGGTGCCGTTGTAGGTGATCTCTTCGCGCAGGAATCCCGCGTACATGTCGTGGTCGGTGAGGTCGGAGGCGTTGAGGCCTGCGACGTCGATGCCGGCGACGGTGGCGGTGCGGGTGGCGGTGGTGTCTTTGCGTTTGTCGCCGTGCATGCCCTGCATGTACAGACGGACGGTTTTGGACTGGGTGTGGTTCGTGTCGCCGGTGTGGGTGGTGACCTTCTGGTAGCCGCGCCAGCTGGACCAGGTCCGTTCGTCCTCGGGGGTGAAGGGGTCGTTGTTGTAGTGCCAGCCGGGGCTCTCGTAGGTGTAGGAGTTCTCTACGGCCTCGTTCTGGCCGGCGGGGTCGGAGGTGGATACGGAGGTGACGTTGTACTTGTGGAACCAGTCGAGTTGGGGGTCGCCGCCGTTGACGGGCCAGTACACGGGGTAGCAGGACAGGTTGTTGTCGTCTTCGGCCGTGGGCATCTTGCTGCCGCGCACGCACTGGGGGTCGGACAGGGTGACGGTGGTGATGGCGCCGGTCTCGGTGGTGATGGTGTTGATGCGGGGACGGGTCAGCGGGAGGATGTTGTCGGTGGCGTCGACCCGGTTGGGCCGCATGTGGTAGCCGAATTCCACCGGGGGTACGGCGATGGTGCCCCCGTTCTTTCCGGTGCGCTGGAGCGTCTTGAGGGTCAGTGTCTTGTCGGAGGGGTTGCCGATGTCCGCGCCGTCCAGGAACTGGTAGGTCAGGGCGTAGTTGTCGACGGGCTTGTACGCGTCGGGCTCGGCGGCGGTTGACCAGACGCTGGTGTCGATGCCGGTGAGCATCTTGCGGGTGAAGAACGCCGGTCCCTTGGGCAGGCACTCGGATTCGTCTGCGCTGCAGATGGCGTCGAAGGGAACGTCGGGCCAGTTCTTCGCGGTGTCCTTGGTCAGGGAGGAGCAGTCCGATGCGGTGCAGCGCTCCTTGTAGGTGAACTCGACCTTGCCGGACGGGTTGCCGGTGAACAGGGTGTCGGAGCGCTGTCCGTACCTGATCTCTTCGAGGTGGCCGCCGCGGGTGTAGGCGGCGAGTTCGGTCTTGTCGCCGTTCTTTGCGTAGTGGTTCGTCTCCGCCTTGTACCAGTAGGTGGAGGCGTTGCCGTGGACGTCGGTGATGAGGTCGAGGTTCCAGCGCCATGCCTGTGTTTTGGCGCGGCCGGAGTAGCCGGTGCCGGAGGAGTAGCCGGGTTCGGCGGAGTCGTCTCCGAAGACGGGGACGGTCCAGACGGAGTTGGTGCGTTCGGTGCCCGCGCCGGGGAGTTTGTTCAGGCCGAAGGTGTAGGTGGTGCCGTCACCGGTGACGACTTTCCAGTACTCGCCCTTTCCGTCGCCTTTGCCCGAGACGATGTCGTCGCCGTCGTCGTTGTTGGCTGCTCCGGTCTCGTGGGTGACCTGGGAGGCGTCGTCGTTCTTGAGACGCCACACACCGGTGGCGTCGTCCTTGACGAGTTCGGTGGCTTTGCCGTTCAGGACGAGGGAGGCGTTCTCGTACTTCCAGCAATGGTCCTGTTTGTCGGTCTGGCCGTCGTCCTCGCAGGATCCGTATTTGCGCTCGATGTAGGAGGAGGTGAGGTCGAATCCTTCACCGAGCATGGTGCCCTGGTTGTTCGTGTTCGAGGTGCGGCCATCCGTGCTGCCCGAGTCGTAGGACAGGGACAGGGACGGTGAAGGGCCGGCAGCTGCCGGTGGCACGGTGACCGGGTAGGACCAGGTGAAGGAGCCGGACGAGCCGCCCGCTTCCCAGGCGGAGGAAGCAGCCAGCGGGGTGGCCTTGTAGTCGCCGGCGCCGGAGGCAGCCGTCTGTGAGGTCGCCGTCACGGCGAACACTCCGGCCGGTGTCTTGTTGGCTGTGGTGGTGTCCGTCCCGGGGAGGGTGACTCGGGCGGAGACGGTCTGTGCCGCGGCGTTGTTGCGGAAGGTTACGGGGGTCTGGGTGCGGCACTGGGGTTTCTGGGGGCTGGTCAGCGCGCATGCGGGCAGGGACACCAGGCCCAGGCGGGGACCCCAGTTCCCGCCGATGGCGTCGGCGAACGTCGCGTAGTCGACGGTGATGTCGGCGGTGCCCGGGGACTCGGCGGTGGCGGTGAACACCACGCCGGTGATGCCTGTGGTGCGGGAGGTCTTCTGGTCGAGGACGCTCACGGTGGCGGAGCCGGTGGCCGGGGTGGCCGTCTTTGTGTTGCGTGCTGCGGGCTTGGCGGGGGGCGGGGCCGTGACGGACACGGTTGCCGCCTGCCCGGGCAGGCCGGTGATCTTCTCTGTTGTGGTGGATGCCTTCGGCCAGTGAGCGGCGTGCGGGCTGCGTGCCTGTGCGGCTTGCCTGCTGTTGGCCGCCTTGTTCTTCGCTACCCGTTCGCGGTCCTCTTTCGCCCCCAGGGCGCTGACCGTCTTCACCTTGCTGACCCGGGGGGCCGGAAGATCGGGTCTGCCCAGAGGATCGACGGCGGCGGCCACCGGCGTCAGCACCGCGGGCACGGACAATGCCAGGACCAGTGCCCCGACCACGGGTATGCGAAGTGTCGCGGCGGCGCGGGCGGGGCGCCGTCGGCCGCGTCGCTTCAGGAACGAGGGGAAGGATCTGGGCACGGACACGTCTTCTCTCCGGGTACGGCCGACCGCCGGTTGTCCGGGCAGCGCAGCAGGGTGGCGGTGGCGCAGGGCGGGGCGGGGTCGGCGGTGGTGGCCGGCCCCGCTCGTGGCGAAGTGCTGGGGCGGTGGTGTGTCAGGTGCCGACGATTTCGCCGACCTGTGTGCCGTCTGTCAGTGCTCCGGACCAGAGCCGGATGTCGGTGAGCCGGCCGGGCAGGTAGTTGCCCCAGGCCCCGAGGTATCCCTTGCCGACGGAGAACTCGCCACTGCCGACCTGGGCGGTGTACGGCATGCCGTCGCTGATCTGACGGTCCGTGGTGACGTAGAGCTGGATCGTTCTGTCCTGGGCGTTGTAGACACCGGTAAGGCGGGTCTCGGTGTCCAGGACGGCTTCGTCCTTGCTCTCGACAGATACTCCGGTGCCGTCCGCGGTGAGGCGGCCGAAGTTCCAGCGGCCCACCGCGACGGGCTTCGTCACGGGGAGACCGTCCCCGTCGACGACCGGGTCGCCGTTCTCGTCGTACTCGGGTTCCTGCCGGCTTCCGGTCTTCTCGAACCACAGGCTCCAGGACGATCCCGTCGCGGTCCGCTGTCCGAGGATCTGCGCTTTGTAGTGGTCCGGCTTCTCCAGGACCTTGGCCCCGTCGACGACCGCCTCTGTCGTCACTGTGAACGAGCCGGAGTCGTCCACCACCGGCCCCGGTGTGGTCGCGGCGCCCGTGGTGCCGTTCAGGACAAGTTCGTCACCGGTCAGGGAAGCTCCCGCGGAGAGGGCGAGGGACGGCTTGTAGCCCGAGACCGTGTCACTGAGTGACATGCCCTGAGCACCTGCGGGATTCCATGAGGCGACGAGCTCCGCGGAGGGCTTTCCGTGGGCGTCGATCAGCCGGCTTTCCTGCGCGATCTGTTCCTTGGTCAGCGCGACCTGCCACACCGCCGGCTCGTCGATGACGCCGGGGAAGTAGTCGGTGTGTGTCCCGGACCAGTGGACACGTCCGATCTGGAGCGGCCCGTTCGCGGCCCAGGGTGCGGTGAACGGTGTCGTGCCCTGCAGTTCGCCGTTGACGTAGAGGCTGATGGTGCCGGCCGTCGCGTCGAAGACTCCGGCCAGGTGGGTCCATACCTTTGGCGTGGCAGGGGTTTTGGAGGCCACTCGCTGGTAGGTCCACGGGGTGCCTGCGGGGACGTCGGCGCTGGCCTCGCGGAAGGACCACAGCTTGGTGGTGTACTCGTAGCCGAGCAGGAATGGACTGCGGTTGGTGCCGTCCTGGCTCAGGACGGTGGCATTGGCGTTGCGGGAATCGTCCAGGCGGACCCATGCGGCCGCTGTGTAGGAAGCCCGGGTGTCGATGACCGGCCCGGTGGTGGCTGCGTAGCCGGTGGTGCCGTCCAGTCGGAGGCCCTTGTCGGTGGTCTTGACCGCTGGTTCGGTGTCTGTGGCCGGGGTGACGGTGACCTCGCCGCGGCGCCCCTGGTCGGTCCGGGAGGCTCCCCCGGTCAGTGCCGCGTTGTCCTGCAGGCTGGGGTCGGTGGTGGAGGAGTCGATGGCCGGTCCGGTGTCCTCGCTGAAGTTCCAGCGGCCGACCGGTCCTTCGCCTTCCTTGACGACGAAGTCGACCGTGTTGCCGGCGCCGGGGCCGTAGTTGTCCTTCGCTTCGGCTTCCAGGACGATGGTGCCGGACGTGGGCGGTGCCGGGTTGATGTCCACCGTCGCCCCGGGCAGGTAGCTGGACCAGGCCGTGTCCGTGGAGAGCTTGTACCGGTAGGCGGTGTTGACGTCACCGGGCGCGGGGCCGAGGGTGAACGTTCCTGCCTGGCCGGGCTTCCCTCCGGGGACGCAGTCGTTCGCGGTGCACGGTGAGTACGGGTTGCCGGGCTTGAAGGTGATGGTCGGAGGGTTCGGGGCCTGGCTGTCGACCTTGAAGTAGCACCAGCCCGTCGTGGAGCCGTTCGACGGCCCCGCCAGGTGCTCGCTGCCGTAGTACGACCGGGTCCAGGAACGGTATCGGTAGAGGGTGTTCTGCTCCAGGTCCGCGCTGGGTGACGCGGTGACCTTGACGTTGTCACCCACCGGGCTGGACGGGGCCAGGATGTCACCGATGGCCTTCGTCCATGTGGATCCTGTCTTCTTGTCCAGTGCCATGACGACCCGCAGTGCGGCTCCCGATTCACCGCCCGCTTCGGTCTGCCCGGTTGCGGTCAGGGCCGGGGTGGGGTCGGTGGCGATCGCCGGGGCGGACTCGACGGTCTTGCACACCGGGGTGGTTCCGGTGACGAGACCGATGGCGCTGGGCTTGGCCGGCCTGCCGACGTAGGTGACGCTCAGAACCGCATCGTCATCGAACCGCTTCCACGCGATGGTGTCCGACTCGTCCTTGGCCATCAGCATCAGCGTCAGGCGGGAGATCTTCCCCTCCGCGAAACTGCGGACGGTGGGTGTCAGGTTCTCGTCCGGTTCCGGCGCGTAGTCGTGGAACTCGATGGGGGCACGGGGCTGAGGGGGTGTGCAGTTGCTGCCGCGGCCTGCCGACACCTTGCGGTCACCCATCTGGTCCAGCTTCTTCGGGCCCGGCCACTTCGAGGACGAGGAGATGTTGTTCGTCCGCTCAAGATCGACCCAGCGCTCGTCACAGGAGAACGACCAGGTCTCCGTCACCCTGAACGTCGCGTCCAGGACGTGCTTGCCCTTCAGTTTCCCCGGGGCGAACTCGAAGTACATGCGGTTCACATAGCCGTTGCCGCAGTAGTACGAGACCCCGCCGATGACGGCGGAGCCGCACTTGCCGACGCTCATGCCGTTCTCGCCGCCGGAGAAGTTCCAGAACACATCGCCGTCCGAAGACAGCACGGTGCGCTCGTCCTCGTTCAGCTCGACCGACGGATCGATGTAGAGCGGGAAGTCCGCCGCACCGGTTGCCGCCACGAGGTCCGCGTCGGGCATGACCGTCACCGAGTCCTCCGCGACCGCGAGGTCCAGGACCGAGGACTCGTCCCCCGCTCCGGGACCGGCCAGCGGATCACCTTCCTCACGCGGGCCTGCCGGCACCGGTTCGGCGGCACCGGCGTCCGCGGACTCGGCGAGATACAGCGACTGCCGAGCTGTCTGAGGGTTGGTGTTCGCGCCGGCGGAGTTCCACATCTGCGCGGCCGGTGAGCGGAACACGGTCTGCCCGTTGCCGTCGAGAGCCTCCACTCCCCCGCCGGCGCCGGCCCTCACCGTGAGGTTCTCGGCTCCCAGCCGGTACTCGATGCTCGCCAGGGCAGGGTTCGCGGCCGCTTCCGGAGTCTTGACCTCCAACACCTGGCGGAAGCCCTCCACCGTCGCGGTCAGGATCAGATTCACATCCGGCAGCACATCCTCGTAGACGGCACGCTCGCCCTCCAGACGGGGAGCGGGCAGCGCGCCCGGCCAGCCCAAAGACACCGACTGCGTTCCCTCGGCGATCGTGACCAGCCCCGCCCCACTGCCCCCGGGCGAGAACGACAGATCCACCGCAGCGGCCTTCGGACCGACCGACCCGTCGGATTTCTTCACGAGAGTGGCGTCCGGACTCCTCCACCCGCCATCCGGCGCGGCGACCCGCACCGGGCTGATCGACTTGTCCAACGTGAAGGTCGTCCCGTCCGGATTCGCGAACACCGTCTCCCGCTCGGTGCGCTGCTCCACAACCTCGACACGTTCACCGGCCTCCACCGCCTCGGCGGAGGCCCGGGCCTCCGCCGACCCGGACTCCGAGGCAACTCCCCGAGCGGCCGCGGGCACCGCCGCAGCCTGCCCTGTCAGGGCGGGAATCCCACCCACGATCGTGGTCGCGACGACCAGCGCGCACACACAGTGACGCGTTCGACGCCACACCCCACCACTCACAGTCCCGCCCCATTGGTCACAAAGCCTTCACGAAAGTCAGCCAAATATCAGGGCGCACCCCAGGCCAGTCAAGAGTGACCTGAGTCACCATCAGGGAAAGTTGCATCATGAAATCAGAACACCAGAATGAAGAAATCCGACCAATCCACATATCCGAAAACAGACCGCTTGGTTCGAGAAGAACGGCAACTCGGGTCCCTGCCAAGCCACTTAGTCGCACACACGGCTCACCCATCCACGGCAATCCCGCACGCCACGCGAACGACCAGTTACCCAAAGCGAACCAGGCAACAGATCCATGACCACCCCGCTCCGCGCACCAGGCCACCCCCCGCGCCCAGCAAAAGCCCCATGCGCAGCAGCCCCCTCGGCACTGCCCGCAGCAGCACACACCGTCACCGGAACCGAGGCAACACGCCCTCGGTACGCTCCCGCTCCCGGACGCGACACTCGGGCAGTCCAGCTCCTCGCGCCGCTCGCCCTCCCACAGTCGTGGAACGACAAACAGCCCAACTCCGCCGACTGGCCGCACCTCACGTCCGCGAGACGGCCGGGCGCCGCGCCCACCGGCGGCCTCCGCACCCGGGCTGGGGCGTGGTGGCCGTCGGCCTGTTCGCTGACCCAGTGCCGGGCGGGACACGAGGCCGGCGGCCGTGACCGAAGCCCGGCCCGGAGGGGGTGCCCCTATGGGTTCGGGCAAGTCTCTGCGGGGCGGTGGAGGCTCGGCGGCGTCAGCCTTCCCTGGTGGTGTCGGCGTCGGCGTATTCGTAGATCCAGCCCGTAGAGGTGTCGGGGGCTCGGACTGCCAGGCAGGTGTGTCTTGCTGCGGGATTCCAGGTCCTGATGCCCGACCGGGGCGGCCTCGGAAGCCGGCGGGCGGCAGCCCTGCCTGGCTGAGCCCGACGACTTTGGTCCGCCCGTTGAAAGGGCCGCCGACGATCTTGATGCCGACGGTGTTGGTGACGATTTCACCCGCGAGCCAGCGACGGATGAGTGCCGGGTGCTCGGAACTCTCGTCCCCCATACCCGAAGCTGACCATGGGCTTGGGCGGAGGGCAAGCAGGTCTCAATTCGCCCGGACGGGCTGGGGTTCGTAGAAGGCTCCGTCGCGGAGCATGGCCAAGAGGACATCGGCCCAACGTCGTACGAGGCCGAGCATGGAACGATGCTGATCGTGGCCGACCAGCCGGCTTCGATCGGTGCCCCACCGCCGACGGCTGCGGGGAACATGGGCTGCCCGGTCGCCTACTGAGGTTGTAGGGGTGGTGTCGTCAGTGTGAGGCCGGTCGCGGTGAGGCATCCGTTGATGATGTCGCTGCGGTACTGGATCTGGCGGAGGCCGTGTCGTAGCCGGCGGATGAGGTGGTCGGGGTCGGTGAAAGCGGTGTTCGTCTGGCTGGTCCGGCGCAGTACCGACCAAATGCCTTCCACCGGGTTGATTTCGTCGATCTGCCACCGCCGGAACACCGCATACGCCGTCACCCAGGGGCCGTATCGCTCGGGCAGGTCCCGCCAAGGCGAGCCGGTCCGGGCGCCCGCCACCAGATCCCGTCGAAGACTGCCGCCGATCCCCCGGAGGTCGGCCCATCTTCGGTATCGGCGGCAACACCGCTTCCAGCCGGACCCACTGTGCACCCGTCAGAACGCCACGAGACATCTGAAGATTCGTTTCACAACCTTGATCAACATCTCGGCTGGCTCGAAGTGATCGGCGGTACGGCACCAGCCAAGGCGAAGTGCTCATCCTCGACACCGAAGGTTGGTATTTTCCCTCGGCATGAAGCGAACGTGGTGGCGCAGGCCGATCACCCTGCTGGTGTGCGTCGGTGCCGTGGTCGCCGCCGGCCTCGGCGGCTGGACCCTATGGGCCGACTGGCAGGACGAGCGGGTCGTCGACGAGGCATGCGCCGGCCTCGTCCCCCAGGAGAAGCTGCGTGGACTCCCCTTGTCCGGCGGGCGGATCAGCAGCAACGGTGAATCCATTGATGTGGACAACATCAGTGGCACCTGCATGCTGGCCAGCGCTGAGGCCGGTGAGGCGCGCGGCCAGAGCCACCGTGCGTTCTTCTCCGCCGGGGTGAGCACTGCCTCACGGAGCTCCCGGGCCGACGTCGACGACAGCTTCGATCCGCTGATCGACGATCAGCGGCGCTACAACTACCCCGACAGCCCTGTGGGCGGGGGCATCGCGGGCCTGATCAGTGACAGCGGTGTCCAGGTCCGGCTCTCCTGCCCGGACGCCAGGACCGGGAACGGCAAGCCGGTGGGCACCCTGGTGGCATCCGCCGTTCAGTACGTCGACGGCTACGTTCCGTTGTTCAGCGGTCGTCAGATGGATCAGCGCACCCGCGACAACCTCGCCTCCATCGCTGTGGACGTCGCCAATGCCCTCGCCGCCAAGCTGGGCTGCGCCGAACGTCTGCCCGACCCTCCTGGTCGACTGCCGGGAACCAACGGCAAGCTGAAGGAGGCGGCTGCGGCTCGGGGCAGTTGCTCCTGGTACGGCCGGACCCATCGAGAGGACGTGGCCTGGCTACCCGACGAGGTGCTGGAGACCCGTGCCGACCCGCTGGCGTGGCAGGAGAAGTGCGGGTTGGCCGTCAGAACCGAGAAGGCCCAGGAACTGTACCGATCCCTTGACAAGAAGCCCGATCACCGCGCGGCGCTCCGCGAAAACTATCCGGACAAACGTGCCGAGTGGTGGGCCTCCACCCAGTCCTTCTTCGGCGAATTCCCGCATGGTGTCGGCCTGCCGATCGGTGGCGGCGACAGCACCCGGACCAAGCCGGGCACCGCCGGCCGCGTGGAAGAAGGCACCGCCTGGTGGGCCACTTCAGTCTGCGACGGCAAGCCCGCCGTGCACACCCTCACCTTGGGATACGGCTATGGCAAGGTCGCAGCCCACCTTATGGAGCCCGTCTTCCGTGCCTATGTGAAGGACGTGACCGAGCGTCGTGGGTGTATGAACCTGAAGTTCCCTCGATCCTCGGACTTCACCGCTCGCTAGGGCCTGTCTTCAAAGGGGCATATCCACATTAGGAGTGACGCGATGGTGAGTGCCGCTTCCTAGGATTCGCGGGTTTGTCGTAGCGGGTCGCGATGGCCCGGTACTGCTTCAGCGCGTTGAAGCAGCGCTCGACGACGTTGCGCTGCTTGTAGCGCTTTTTGTCGAAAGCGGGTGGCCTGCCGCCGTTGCTGCCGCGACGGCGGCGGTTCGCCTGCCGGTCCGACCGTTCAGGGATGGTGTGCGGGATGCCTCGTTTCCGCAGGTAGTTGCGTATACCTCGACTGCTGTATCCCTTGTCGCCCAGTAGATGATCGGGCCGATTGCGTGATCGGCCAGGGCCTGGGCGGCGAACCTTGATCTGCGCGAGGACCTGCTCGAACTGTGTGCAATCGTTGATGTTGCCACCTGTGACGACAAACCCGAGCGGACGGCCGTGGCCGTCGCAGGCTAGGTGAATCTTGCTCGTCAGTCCGCCACGGGATCGTCCGAGGGCGTGAGTGTGTGCCGCCGCTGCGGGGTCTGCCCTTTTTTACGGGCGCCGGCCGCGTGCTGATGAGCGCGGGTGATCGTGGAGTCCACCGACACCAGCCAGTCAACGTCCCCAGCCGCATCCTTCTGAGCCTGAACGGCCTCAAGCATCCGCGTGAACGTGCCATCGAGCGCCCACCTGCGGAAACGTGTATACAACGTCCTCCAGGACCCGTACCTCTCCGGTACATCACGCCAGGCCGAACCGGTCCGCAGCTTCCACACGATCCCGTTGAGAATCACCCGGTCGTCCCGCCGGGGCCGCCCCGTGTCCGTACGCGGAAGCAGCCCCGACAGAACGTCCCACTCCTCGTCCGAGAGCTCATGTCGCCGCACCATGAATCATATGATGCCCCATCAACTGCCTTTGAAGACAGGCCCTAGCGGCGCAGGCGTGAGAGAAGGCCGGGCCACCCGGACGCCTCCGGCTCGGTATCCGGCATGGCGGTCTCGGGAGGCTGCGCGCTGTCGACGTCGGCGAAGACGGCGTGTCGCATGGCATCCCAGTCCTCGCGGCGCCACCAGTCGAACAGACGGGCACTGCTGATCACCGGGAGGGTCAGCGCGTCGGCGAATGCGTGGTCGGTGTAGACCTCGGTGTCCCGTTGCGCGGGTGGGAGTTTGGTCTGGTAGTTGACCACGAGGATGCCGCCGTCAACAGGCTCGGTCCCTGGTAGAGCGGGCCAGGTGTTCAGGTGCTTGAGGAGTTTGTCAGGCAGGCTCTGCGGTGGCCGGTTGTTCGCCGACTTCACCTCGACCAGCACTCGGCGGCCGCCGTACTCGGCCAGTAGGTCTGCCGAGTTGGTGCCGTACACGGCGTCGAGGGGGGTGACCGTGGCGCCAGCCGCGACGAGGACGTCGTGTACCGCGTCCTCCAGCGGGTGGCCGGTGCCGAACAGCAGGCGATCACGAAGTGGATCGGCCACGGCCCGCAGCGCGGCGAGTTGCTGCTTCAGCTCGGTCTGTCGCTGCTCGTGTGTGCGCTGCTCCTCGGCGATGGTCTCGGCCAGCCGGGTTTCGGCTTCGGTGGCCAGCGCCGGGTCGCGCACCAGGGGTGAGCGGGCGCGGGTCAGCGCGCCGGGCACGTATGCGGGCAGCGCATGCTGGACCAGCCACTGGACCAACAGCCGCTGGTCGGTGCCGTGGGGAACCACGAACCAGCGGGCACTGCCGCTTGCCGGCATCCACACTCCCGCTACTGGGGCGCCGAGGCCGTCGACCAGGATCGGGCGCAGCTCTCCCTCCCCCGGCGGCGGCCAAACTCTGGCCACTCCATGGCCCGAGGACCTGTCTTTGAGGTGGGTCAGGCGGAACCAGGTGTGCGGGGGGTGGTTGCGCAGGCGGGTGGCGAGGTCGTGTTCGGCGTGGTCGAGGCCGTCGGCGAGTTCGGGACTCACGCCGGCGGGGAGCGGGCTGGCGGAGATCTGGCCGTGATAGCCGGGCAGGTGGATGCCGGGAGCGACCGTGCCGGAGAAGACGTTGCGGCTCTGTTTGCCCGCGCCGATGCAGGCGATGACGAGGGCGGTCTCACCGCGCTGCCGGGCTCCTTCGGCGTAGCGCTTGTAGGGCTCGCGGCCGGTGGCGGGCCCGAGGAGGGTAGACAGCACGGCCGCGCAGTCGCCCGTTTCCTGGCCCCTCCACCGCGGCTCCACCCCGAGTGCCGCCCAGTCGGCCGCTTCCGGCCGTGCCGTCGGGGCGGGCGGGCGTTCCGTTCCGGTGGATGTGCCGATCACGTGGGGGGCGGGGGGCGCTGTGGGTTCGCCGGCTATGTGCAGCGGGATCGGGGCGGCGCTCAGGGCGGACGTGCTCATGGTGGCCACGGTAGCCGCCCCCGGGGCGTGGGCCCGCGTCAATTCCCCGCCCGGGGGTCGGGACTTGCACGGGTGCTGGCCGTGCGGGGAGCGGATTCTCCGCGTTATCCGCATCGCGCTTGAAGGGCTTCTCCTCCGGCATCAGCCGCCGGCTACGTGTCTGTGACGCTCCTCATTGCGCTACGGTGCCTTCGGCTGGACGCGCACCGCCACCCGCCGCAGGCCGACGCCCACGCCGCCGTCCCGCGATCGGCCAAGGTCCTACGGGGCCCGCGTTGCCCCGACGCCGTTCCTCTTCGTCGACAGGCGGCGTGGGCATGCCCGTCGAGTCCGGAGAAGACCGATGCCGCGTCACCAGAGCACCGCCGCCCAGCGTGCCCGCCAGGCACAGCGCAAGACCGGAGGCAAGTACACCGTCGAGCTCCGCCAGGCCCAGGCCGGAAGCCGTCCCGGGCCGTTCGCCCTGGGGCAGCTGCTCACCGCCTGCGGGACCGCGCCGGACTGGACCGGCGAGAATCCGGTCGTCGGCCCCGAGTGGGCACCGGAGATGTTCGACTTCGCCCCGCTGGGCGGGCCGGTTCCGTACTCGGCCGTCCTGCTGCTCCTCGGTCTGCTGGCGCCCACCAGCAGGTCAACCGAGCTGGAGCTGGAGTCGCGGAACGGCTTCCACTCGCTGATCGTGGCGTGCAGCGGCCGGCGCTTCGAGCTGGTCCTCTCCCAGGACGACTACGTCACCGAGCGGTGCCGCGTCCCCGGCTGCGAACTCAGGCCGGTCTCGGCGCACTCAATCCCCTACTGCGCCCTCCGGCACCTCGCCGCGCGGTCCGAGGACGAGCTCGTCGAGATGGCCACGGAGTGGGGGAACGCCCAGCGTGAGGAGTTCAGCGCCCAGAGCCCCGCCGCCGTGCCGCTGGGCGAGGAGGGCGACCAACTGATCGCGGCCGCCGTCGCCCAGTGCGCCTTCTTCCCGGTCCAGGCCGCGCTGATCGCGTCGGCCTACGAGCGGCCGGACATGGTCGACGTCGTGTACTTCGGCGAGCAAGCCGTGCAGGTGCAGCACGCAATGGACACTGAATACTTCCGGCTGATGCGGGTGGCCGAGGCCGCCCGTACACGCATCCAGACGCTCGCCGGCGGGCGCTGTGCCTGCGGTGCGGCGCTCCAGATCGGCGCGGGGCCGAAGGTGCCGCCGCAGTTCTGCTCGGCCGCCTGTGCGACCGCCGCAGGGCGGTAGCGGCTGCATGTCCGCCCTGGTCGGTGCCTGTCAGACCTATCAGGTCTGACAGACGCTGACCTCGGTCGAGAGGTCGCGCTGCGGGGGAAGTTCGATCAGTCGCATGTTCGCGACGGTCGCCACCGGGGCGTTGTACCGGCCGAGCAGCGCGTGGACCCACCAACGAGTCAGTACCTGGGTGAGCTGGTCGCCCAGCGTCGCCCGGTGGACCTCGCCGAGGAACACCTCGCGCTCCGTCTCCTTCAGGAGCCGCA
Source organism: Streptomyces sp. NBC_00654 (assembly GCF_026341775.1). NCBI lineage: Bacteria > Bacillati > Actinomycetota > Actinomycetes > Kitasatosporales > Streptomycetaceae > Streptomyces > Streptomyces sp. NBC_00654. The sequence continues at coordinate 48,234 of NZ_JAPEOB010000008.1, forward strand.
GCACGGCGCCGATGGTGGGCTCGTTGTTGCCCAGGGCTCGGACGCAGGTGAAGTCGGCCTCATCGACGTCGCCCCACTCGATCGCGGGGCCGCCCTCCTCGTCGGCCGACGTGAGCTGCACCGGCAGGGCAACGACCAGTTCGTCGGGCACGCAGTTCTGGAACGTGGCCACGGCGTCGGCCGTGATCGACTCCGTGAGGCGGCGTGCGGCGTCCTGCGGGGTGTCGGCGCCCGTACCGGTGAGCCCGAGGATGGGGCAGTGAGCGGTGTAGAGGGATGCGGAGCTGGCCTTCCTGCGTTTCCGAACGAAGCTGTGGGTGATGACGATGACGGCGTGCGTGTGCTGCATCTGAGGGTCCGCCTTTTCGTGGTTCGGCTGGAGAGGCCCGGCCGGTGAGGGCCGAGGACATACGTCCGCGCACGGCGGGCCGCTGGGTCTAACGGGTCCGGGCGGGACGGGGATGCGTCGCCTCAGGCGAGGTCGTCGGAGGCGTTGTCGTCCCAGCCGCCGTCGCGCTGCATGTAACCGAGCATCGAGCGGGAGTGGCGGGTCCAGCCGCCCTGGTCGGCGATGGCGATGCCGTCCTTGCCCTTCTTCCGTCCGACGGAGGCCAGGCCAATGCGCAGGGAGTGCCCGGTCCAGGCGATCGGCACCCCGGCCCGCGGCGAGATGCGCTTGATGGCGCGGGTGACGGAGTCGGGCACCCTCCCGCCGGTGACGTGGCCCCACTGGTCGATGCCGACGAACGTCGGCGTGGACGGGCCGGCTCACTGTTCGCCGTGCTCGGCGACCAGCCGGGTGCGGTACGCGATGTACGCGCGCACCGGGCGAATCTCGGCCCCGTCGGCATAGCGGATCTTCGCGTTGCGCACCGAGTGCTTGGTCTTGCCGGCAAGCACGGCGATGACCAGGCCGCGCGGGTGGAGGGTCACGTCGCCGGTCAACAGCCCGGCCGGGTCCTGGCTGCGGCTGGCGTAGTGGAAGCCGGTCAGCGTGAGCGCCTTGTCCCGGTCGCCCGCGAGGGTGTCGGGGCAGGCTCGGGCGATGGCCCGCAGGCCGTCGATATCTCCGCCGACCGCCTGTCCGCGGCCGCGCCGCTCACCGGCCTGCAGGAGCTTGACCGCGAGGCCCTCCAGGGCGGCGCGGGCCTCGGCCTGGTCGTCGCCGGAGACTTTCGCTCCGCGCCGGTGTAGCCCGACGACGGCGGCCGCCAGGTGGGTGGAGGCCGAGGTGGGGGCGTACCCCTTGCCGCTCTGCTGGCCTCGCGCAGCATCCACGCCACGAACCGCCACCAGCGAGCCGCGGGTGGCCTCCAGTTCCGGCAGGTGGGCCTCGGCGCAGAACCGCTGCCACACCCGCCAGCTCTTGTTGTAGGTGTCGGTGGTGTTCTCCGGGGTGATCTCGGCGGCAACGGTGTCGGCCAGGTCCTCGGCCTCGGCCAGACGGCGGGCGGCGTCGGACGTCCTGGCGCTCCGCCCACCGCTCGATGAGCGCCTGGCGCTCGGCGGCCGCCGGGCCCAGCACCGCCGGGGCGCCCGCCGGTTCGGCGACGTCGCCGGCGGCCATCGTCTCGACCGTGACCGTCACTTCGTCACCCCCTCTGTCTGGTATCCGTGGGTGGTCAGCCATTGGCCGACCACCTCCCTCTGCTGCTTGGTCTGCTCCCACGCCTCCCGGGGGCCGCGGCCGAACATCGAGTCCTGCCCTGCCTTGATGGCGTTCTGCTGAGCCCAGCCATAGACGAACTGCGGGGTGTTGCCCTCTAGCCGTCCGTGCTGCTCCCACGCGGTGCGCTCGGCGGCCGGTGCCTCGATCAGGGCGGGGTGCCCGTCCTCGGCGGCATTCGCGGCGACGTCGTGCAGGTAGTAGGCGATCAACGTGCGGGCGGTGGCGTCGTCGTCCTCGGTCCCGTCCGTCACCGGGTTGCCGCCCGGACGGTCTCGTTGTCGCCCAGCTCGGTGAGGGCGAGCACCTGGGCGTGCCGCTCGGGAGTGAGCCCGAGGGGACTGTCGGCGGCGCGTTCGACGTCGCCGCGGTGCAGGCGGTGCTGTCCGTCGGCCCACTCGCGCAGCAGCGTGCGGGCCTCATCCGGGGTGATGTCCAGGGCGGCGGCCATCTCGTACCAGGTCGCACCCATCTCCATCGCCTCGCGGATCCTGCTGCCTCGCTGGACCACGATGTGGCGGTGCATGGACTCGCGCAGGGCGATGGCGGCGAGCGCGTCCACGAGGTCGCCGCGCTCGACTTCGTACGGGAAGTCCTCGCGCAGAGCGCGGGCGTGCAGCCGGTGGTCGTGCTCGGTGAGCCGCTCCATGTGCCAGGAGAGCGGGGTCGCCGGCGGGACGTCGTCGGGGCGGCGGATCGTCGCGGCCTGGAAGCGCTCGTACTCGGGGGTGCTCACTCGGTTTCCCTCCCTGTCTCCGACACCTGGGCTGACCGGGCGTCATGTCCCTTTCTATCGCGCCGTGTCCGCGATTTGCGGACACGGTCCGGAGGAATGGTTCTCGCTCCCCGGCCACCGCCGGACGGGTGAGTGCGCGCGGGAGACGCACCGGCCGGGGTGCACCATGTCGGCATGACCACTGACACGTCCGCCGCCCACCTGCCTCCCGTCGTCCGAGGGGGACGGCCACAGGACGAGGATCGGCACCACACGCCCTTCCCTTATGCAGTCCGAGTCGCTGCTCGTGGTGATGGGGCGGCGGTCGGGCGCTTGGCCGACCAGGCGCTGGAGCACACAGAGGAGTCGGTTCGGCCAAAGGTGCGGCCTGGAAAGAACCTGATCGCGCACATCGAGACGCGTGGCGGGGTCGTCCGCACCCGCCACGGTCACACAATCTGCCGCGTCGCAGCCGACCAGCAGGACCAAGTGATCGGCATGATCCACGTTTGCCCGCCTCTGAGCTGGATCGACGATCACCCCATGGTCATGCGCCCCGCCCTGGGCCAGACCGTCATCGAGTTGGGCATGCTCGCTGTCGATCCCGACCACCGAGGAAGGGGCATCGGCGGATCGTTGCTGGCCGCTGTGGAGGAGGACGAGCGAGCGCGCGGTGTTGAAGTGCTCTTCACGAAGGTGGCCTGGAACAACTGGTCTTCTCTGCGGTGGTATCGGAGGCGCGGGTTCACCGTCGCGGCACCCGGCGAGACGTTCCTTATCTACACCGCCTGCGGCGAGACCGGGCTCATCGACCTGAACGACGGCCACGCCTTGGCCTACAAACCCATGCAGCCGGGCGTGAGCATCCAGAAGCACTCACCGACAGGCACTTCCTTCCTCTACCTGTCGAGCCTTCCTGCGGATTCGAAGAACCGAAGGCTGCTTATCAACCAGCCCCTGTGACGCCGCCCGGACCCTTGCGCTTCGGCAGCGCACACCGGAGGGCAACGACCTGGACAGCGATCACCAGGTGATGGGGCGCAGCGTCGGGCACCTGCCGGCGGGGATCGATCTGCGGTCCCCGGAGCCGGGTCCGGAGGATGTGGCGGTCTCGGCGGCAACGCCGTGGGCCGACCGCTTCGACAACCGGCATGTCCGCTACACGACGAAGCGGCTCAAGAGCAACGAACAACGAGTGGCGCGGGCCTGGGCCGAGAACAGCGAACTCAACTGGGGTCAGGCCCCCCTCGTGGTGGACATGGACGTCGAGATGGGCAGCCGTGTACGGCGCAAGCTTCTCCGCGCGGGCGGCGAGATCGTGCGCTGTACCGAGGCGCGGATCCTCGGGGAGAGCTGATGGCGAGGCGCGACAGGTCTCAGGAACCGCTGCTGAGTCTGCGTTCCGTGGTGGTGGAGGGTGGTGTCGTCGGTGACGGCCCGCAGCGCGCACGCGGCGTCGGCGGCGGTCTGGGCGGCCGGGGCGAGGGTAGGCAGCAGGATGGCGAGCCGCATGAGGGGTGCGGTAATCGCGGCCCTGGTGGTGTGACTCTCGGCCCGTTCGGTGGTCCAGTCCTCGCCGCGCAGCCGCCGCTCCTCCCGGAGGTACATGGTGCGGCGGTGGTCGGCGAGCGCGGTCGCCAGGCCGGTCACGGCGTCCAGGGCCTCGGTGCGGCGGGCGGCGGCCTCGGTGGCGGCGCGCTGGGACCGCTGGGTGAGGTGGGCGAGGGTGCCGGTGAGGAGCGCTCCGGCGAGGGTGCCGAGGACGGCGATGAGCGCGGTGAGCATGGCGGAGCTCCATGTCTCGTGACGGGTCATCGGGTGGTGGCCTTGGTGGTGGCGATGAGGGCGGCGACCGTTTCCCATCCGTGGTACCAAGCGGAGTCGAGCTGGAACGCACCGTTCATTCCGTGCGAGGCCAGCTGGTAGAAACCGCCCTTGCCGGTCCTGGTGGCGATCTTCTCCAGCAAACCCTCGCCGGGAACCCTGCGGTCCGCGGCGTAGTGCGTGCCGAACGAGAGGGCGAGCGCGGCTGCGGCGGCGGCCGGGTGGACCCGGATGCCGAGCGCGCGGGCCCCGGCCCCGGCCACGATCGCCTGCGTGGCCGTATAGGTCAGGCAATGGGTCAGGCACGCCTTGCGGCCATCGGCCGTGCCATGCGTCGTCTTCTCTTTCATGGCCGGGTCCTCGTAGGTGACCGGGTGGTCATCCGAGGCGCCCTTCACGCGGGCGCAGAAATCGTCCTGGATCCAAAAATCTCCGAGGGCGCTGGCGGCGCGGGTCAGTCCGAGCAGGGCGGCGAAGGTGGCGGGACGATGCGTCATGCTGGGTCTCTCCTGATCTCGATGGGTGAGGGAGCGGGCGGCCGGCCTTTGTCGGTGCTGCGGCCGCCCGGGTTGTGCGGGCCCCGTCCCGGCCTGTGTGGTCGGGACGGGGCCGGTTCACGCGGCGAGCCGGTGGGTCATGAGGCTGCTGGGGTGCGTGGGCGTGCCGTCGAAGCACTCCAGGCAGCAGCCGAGTTCTTTCGAAACTGGCGCAGAGCACTTGTTCCGTGGCTGTCGTATTCCTGTGGCCACGGTCCCGGTGGCTTTGTTCACGACTCGCGTCAGCAGTTGTTCACCGTTGCGGAAGGCACCTGCACGGCGGCGATGTCGATGTTCACGGCTTTGAGCAGCAACACGGACCACGGGTCTGGCACCCGGCAAGGTGCCGCCACGGCGGACCACCTGCCCCGTAGCCAGCGCTTTTCCAGCCCCTCAGGAAGCGGCAGACGACCGACCTCGCCTACGCCCCCGGGCTGCTGCTCAAAGCCGTGAGCGTTCGACGCGGGCCAGCCTCCCCAGTGCCTCCCGAACCGCTGTCAGAACGCTGCTCACTGTCGTGTACGAAGCCAGTCCCGGCGATGGTTCGCTGAACTGCTGTGTGTGAGGGAGCGGATTGGGGCCCTGAGACCTTGGGGCATAGGTTGACGGCATGGTGGAGGGGGCGAACTCCGCGGCGCAGACCATGCCGCAGGAGCAGCAGACAAGGGGGCGGCATGCCGCCCGGCGGAAGAAGGACAAGGGCGGGCTGGCTCGTTCGTCCTTGTTGATGGCTGTTGGCACGGTGGTGTCACGGGCGACGGGACTGATCCGCCAAGTGCTGCAGGCCGCAGCGCTGGGTACGGGCTTGCTGGCCAGTACGTACAACACGGCGAACACCGTGCCGACGAGCCTGTACACGCTGCTGATCGGTGGCGCGCTCAACGCCGTGCTGGTGCCGCAGCTGGTCCGAGCCAGGGCAACGCAGCCTGATGGCGGACGCGCTTACGAGCAGCGTCTGGTCACGCTCGTGGTCTGTGTACTGGGTGTGGGGACGGCGCTGGCGGTGTGGGCGGCGCCGCAGATCGTGGGCCTGTACATGCGGGACACCCCGGACAGTCATGAGGCGTTCGAGCTCACGGTGACGTTCGCGCGGTTCCTGTTGCCGCAGATCTTCTTCTACGGGCTCTTCAGCATCTACGGGCAGGTGCTGAACGCGCGTGAGAAGTTCGGCGCGATGATGTGGACCCCAGTGCTGAACAATGTGGTGCTGGTTGGCATGTTCGCCGCCTATCTGGGGCTGATGACGGTTCCCGGCCGGGTGGAGGACATCACCGCCGACCAGGTGCAGTTGCTGGGGATCGGGACGACGGCAGGTATCGCCGTGCAGGCCTTGGCGCTGATCCCGTTCGCGCGCGCGGCCGGGTTCCGGTTCCGCCCGCGGTTCGACTGGCGGGGCTCCGGCTTGGGCAGGAGTGTCCACGCGGCAAAGTGGACGCTGCTGTTCGTCCTGGCCAACCAGGTCTCCCTTACGGTGGTCACGAACTACGCCAACGCCGCTGACCAGGAACTGCCGCAGGCCGGCGCGGGCTACTCGGCCTACACGTACGCGCAGACCATCTGGATGCTGCCGCAGTCGATCGTGACGGTGTCCCTGGTGACGGCGTTGCTGCCGCGGATGAGCCGGGCTGTCGCTGAGGGGCGTATCCCGGATCTACGCGCGGACCTGTCCCGGGTGCTGCGGATCAGCGGCGTGGTCATTGTGCCCGCTGCGTTCCTCTTCCTCGCTCTGGGGCCGCAGATCGCCTCGCTGTTGTTCGCCCACGGGGCGGCGGATGCCGATTCGGTGCGACCGCTGGGGTACATGCTGCAGGCGTTCGGCCTCGGGCTCATCCCGTTCTCTGCCCAGTACCTTCTGCTGCGCGGCTTCTACGCGTTCGAGGACACGCGCACTCCGTTCTTCATGGCGGCTTGGATCGCGGGCGTGAACATCGCCCTGGCCACCGCCTGTCATCTACTCCTGCCCGCCCGCTGGGCGGTCGTCGGCATGGCCGGCGCCTACACCCTCTCCTACGTGGCCGGTCTCGCACTCACCGCGCATCTGCTGCGCAGGAGGCTTGGGGGTCGCATCGACGACGGCGGCCTGGGCCGCACCTACGTGAAGCTGTTCTGCGCTGCGGGCCCGGCTGCTGGGCTGGGCTGGGCTGCAGCGCGTGCGTGTGCGGGCATGGGAAGTGGAACGTGGCCCACGGCCGTCGCACTGGCTACCGGGGCGCTGGCAACAGCCGTGGGATACCTCCTTCTCGCGCGGCTGATGAAGGTCAACGAGTTGCGTCGTCTGCCCGGGATGCGCTGAGTCCAGGAAGACGAGGCAAGGAGGCGTGCTTCAGGGACGGTCCTGCGTGCGGCTGGCGATGTAGTCGAGCCAGTCCCTCTTGGCGTATCCGGTCCAGCGAGTGGAGTTGCTGATGCTAGTGCTGGTGAAGTCGGCGAGAACTGATGCTGGCAGGTCGGTGGCAAGCGCGAGACGGGCACTGTTCCGGCTGGCGAGGGGCGCAATGCCGTGTCGACGGAGCTTCAGCTTGTCATTTATCCAGTTCGACGCGGTTTCGTGCCGACCTTGTGGTGGGTGGGACGGCTGAACGCCTCACCGGTGGCGAGCACTCTGCCGACGTCATGACGGGTGGCTGGGCGGCGGTTCTTCGAACCCGGTGGCCGACCTGGTCCGGGTCGGGACGGTTTAGGTGCACCGGCTGGAAAACCGGTCCTCGCGTGCAGGTTCCTGAACCCCCTGCGGACGCGGGCTGGTGTGAGTTTGTTCGGCTCAGCCGGCTTCTCCCAGGGCCGCCGCAGGTCTGTGGCCAGCGGGCGGGCCAGCCGGAGCTGGGCATGAACAGCGATCACCAACCATGTCCACCGGTCGGCCGCTTCCGAACTGCTAAGCCGGGGCTTGGTCCACCCGAGCGTCTGCTTGAACAGACGAAACGTGTGCTCCACGTCGAAGCGACGCAGGAACGACTGCCAGCAGCGGTCGGCATCCGCCTCGGTGGCGCCGGTGCCCGACCACCACAGCCATACCGGCTTGTTCACCCCGCCGCTGGGCAGCTTCTCCACGACCAGGCGGACGACGGTGCCCTCGATGATGGGCAGCGGGCCGTCGTAGCCGATCCAGGCCGCCCGGCGGGTGAGCCTGGGGTGCAGCCGGTCCCAGGCTCGCGCGGTCGCCTTCCCATAGAGCCGGGTGTCCGTGGTCGTCACGGCCTGCTCGGTGCCCCAAGAGGCCGGGGCGCCGAAGACAAACTCGCCGCCGTGCTTGGTCGGCCGGCCGCCCTTGGGGTCGTAGACCCGCGGCGGTGTCGGCCGTCGCATCACGCGATCGGACCGGAGCCGGCCGAGGATCTCGACAGGCAGTCCGTCCAGCAGGTGGGCGATGCGCGGGGCGTCGTATCCGGCGTCCAGCACGACCGGGACCTCCGGGTCGCCCGGTTTCCACTGGCCGGCCGCGACGAGCCGCTCGACGTCGATCCGCCCCTGGTTGAGCCCGCCGTACAGAGCTCCGTGACCACGACGGTGTTCGGGCGCGAGCGCGAGATCGACCAGCGTCCGCACCGGCCCGTCCGTGCACAACAGCGCGTCGCATAACTCGAACAACGCATCGCCCCGCGCGGTCATGCACGCGTACAACTCCGACCGGAAGTGTGACACTTCCGCGAACGCATCCCGCAGGACACCCTGATGCACCAAACTCACGACCACGGCCTTCGCGCTGATCCACTCTGTGACGGAGCACAGGATCAGATCGTCTCGTGCGTCACGCGCATCTCCAGGTCGTCGGGGAAGTCCCGGCGGAGCTGGTGGGCTATCTGCTCCGGGCTCCAGCGCCGTTCCAGACGCTCCTGAATGTAGTCCCGCAGCCGTGGGCACCGGCCGATCTTCCCGGGCTTGGGACGGGGTCGGCGGGCAGCCGCGCGAGACTCGGCGGCGTGGGGCCGATAGGTCCACTCGGTGCCGCGCCAGAGAGCGCCGTTGCGGCGTATCTCCCGGCTGACCGTGGAGGGGCTGCGGCCCAGCTCGGCGGCGATCGTGCGGATGGACGCTCTCTCCCGTAGCCGGTCCGCGATGTCTAGGCGCTCTTGCTCGCCGAGGTATCGGCCGGACGAAACAGAGACGGCCGCCCGTTGCGAACGAACGGGCGGCTCGACTCTGCCGCTGTTGAGCAGGCGACCGTTGCGCCACCCGCGAGCAGTCCGCGGGTGGACGCCTACACGCTGGGACGCCTCTTTGTTGCTGTAGCCCTGTTGCACAAGCCGGAAGTATTCCTCCCGCTCAGCGTGGAGCTTCTTGCGCCCTTGTGGCGCCCGGACCTTCCGAACCTCGAACTCCATCGCATCCCCTGAGCTGGGGTGTTGCGACGACCACTAGAACGGAAGCCTGTCACGCGGGGCGTTCACGAAACATCTGTGATCGGAACAGCGCTGGGCTCACGGCGAGCACCTGTACGCGGTCGTCGACGAGCAGCGCTCCCCGGCATAGTGCTGCCCGTTCGACCAGCGGAACAGAGGACTCACGACAATGAGCGCAAGGAGTCGGCCGGCCGGGGAGGTCTGAGGACCGGCCGACTGCGGCAGCAGAATCAGCGGCGGCGGAGTTCGCCATTCTGGATGCCGCTGACGAAGGCGTCGTATTCGGAGTCGGTGAACAGGTGCGGGGCCTTGTTGGGGTTCTTGGAATCACGCAGGGCCACGATGCCTTGGCCGAGGAAGGCGACCTGGACGCAGTTGGTGCCGCCGCTGCTGGCGCTGCTGGTCAGCCACTGGGCGTCACGCAGCTGGGACTCTACCCACGCCGGGTCGAGTTCGTTCTTGTTCATGCAAGGTCCTTGGCAATGGTGGTGAGAAGTGGCAGCGACGCTTTCTGAGAGAGAGCGTCGGATTTGAGCAGGTCACTGGTGGTGCGGTACACCTCCACCGTTTCCGGCTCGTTGAGGTGGAGCGAGGCCCGCATGGACTCGATGCACACCGAGTCCCGCCCGGTCGGGAAGGACATGAGCATGAACGGTCCGTCCATTCCGGCGTGCGCGCCGACCCGGTGCGGCAGGACCTGGATGGTGATGTTGGGCGCCGTGCGGGCGAGGTCGATCAGATGCTCTATCTGGGCGCGCATGACGGGTCGGCCGCCGACTTCCTGACGCAGGAGCCCTTCGGGAAGGACTGCCCAGATTCTCAGCGCCGGGTCGCGCTCCAGCATGTTCTTCTGGTGCTCCTGGCGCATGGACACGAAGCCGTCGATGTTCTCTGGCGTCTTCCAGGCCCGGCTGCCCTCGGTCACGGCCCTGGCGTACTCCGGGGTCTGGAGCAGCCCGTGGATGGCTGCGGGGTTGAAGACGAACAGGCTGCTGGCAGTCTCCACCAGGGAGAGGTAGTCGCCGAGCGGGTCGTCGACAACTCCCTGGTACTGCTGCCACCAGTCGGCTTCGCCGGCCCGGCGCGCCAGGGCGCGCAGCTCTTCGCGCAGGTCCTGGTCGTTGATCTCATATACCTCGAAAAAGTGTGGAAGTTGCTGGATCTTGAGTCCCTGGACCCCCTTCTCGATCTTGCTGACCGTCGAGAAGGAGCGGTAGCCGAGGCGCTTGGCCGCCTCTTCCTGCGTCCATCCAAGTGCCTCGCGGATGCGCCGAAGCTCTGCACCCAGGCGGCGGCGTCGCGGGGTTGGCTCGACGGGCATGCCCACCTCCTTGTGTTGCGCGAAAGAGTAGCGCCTCGGCCAGTTCGGGAATATGCCATCTCCCCGGAAGGAAAGACTTTCCTCAAGGACTGCTTGTCGAAGGGGTAGCTGGCGGTCCATTATCGAGGCTCGCCCATCGGACGGTGGCATGGCGGTTACGTTGTGTCACCGCGTTTCGAGTGCACGTCCGCGCCGCTTGGAGGGTCAGTGCCTGGGATGGTGATCAGCCCGGTACGGCAGAACCACATGGTGCTGCCGGAGATCAGCCCGGACTCGATGGAGCCCGTGCGCGAGATCGTACGGATCCTCCTGCGGATGTGGCGCAAGAGTGACCTGAGCTTCGTGGCCGAGCTCGGTGTCACCGAGCTTCTGACGAACGTATGGAAGCACACACCGGGCGGCTGCGAACTCCTGATCCGCGAGACGCCCGACGGCGTCCTGGTCGGTGTCACCGACTTCGACGACGCGCTCCCCGCGGTGAAGCAGCCCACGGAAGACGCCGAGTGCGGCCGGGGCCTGTTCCTGCTGGCCGAGCTCACCGAGGAGCTACATACCCAGCCGCTGCTCACCGGGAAGCAGGTGTGGTTCCGCCTCGGCCACAACCTCCCCGACGGTGAAAAAGGAGAGGGCCATTGCTGACCGTCCAGGAAAGATCCGCTCGGCAGCACCGGTCCCCACCGTCAGGAGTACACGTATGCAGGCCGTTCCTGCCGTCCGGGCCGATCTCCCCGCATGGCTCTGCCTCGCGAGCGAGGTCGAGGACCTTTTCGGCCCCATGGTCGACGATCCGCAGTTTCGGGCAGCCGTGGAGCGCAACATGGAGCGGGGAACCGCCTTGTGCGTACACGCCGAGCGGGAGGTGCCCGGTGGTGAGCTCGCCGGCGGACTGCTGATGTCGGCCCATCCCCCGCGGTACGAGATCAGCTGGCTGGCGGTCGGCGGCGCCTGGCGCGGCCGGGGGATCGGCGAACTCCTGGTCCGCACCGCCCTGCGCGACCTCACCGCCGGCCCGGGCACGGTCGAGGTGACGACGTTCGGGCCGGATCACCCAGGCCGGGGCGCCCGGGGCTTCTACGAACACCTCGGCTTCGCACCGGACTTGCCCTTGTCGGCGGGCGGCACGCGCCAGACCTACCGGCTCCGGCTGCCGGACCTGTGACGCCCAGCTCCAGCAGCCAGCAGGCCCAGCCAGCCGTGCTGGGACAAATGTCCGGCTCCGGCAGAATTTCCGGCCATGCGAGGAGGAGAGAGTCGTGAGGAACACCAGAGCCCAGTCCGCCGTCCCGGTGGTGATCTTGGGTGCGGGTCCGTGCGGGTTGGCATGCGCTCACGAACTCCAGCGCCTTGGTCACCGGAACTGGGTACTGCTGGAGGCCGCGCCGACGGTCGGGGGCTTAGGGGCCTCGGTCGTCGACGAGGCCGGCTTCACCTGGGACCTCGGCGGTCACGTCGTGTTCTCCACGATGAAGAGCTTCGACACGCTACTGGACGAGCTGTTCGCGCCCCATGAGCTGCTGCACCACGAGCGCTCCTCGTTCGTCCGGCACAGTGGGCGATGGGTGCCCTATCCCTTCCAGCAGCACCTGCACCACCTTCCCGTGGCCCGGGCCCAGAAGTGCCTGGAGGGCCTGGCCGCGGCTCAGGCCCGCGGGCGCGCTCCTGCTGGAACGGACTTCGGTGCGTGGCTGGAGGCCACGTACGGAACGCCCCTGGTGGAGGAGTTCTTCGCCCCGTACAACCGCAAGATATGGGCCACCGCCCTGAGCGAGATGTCCGCCTCGTGGATAGCGGAGCGGGTCGCTCCCGCGGACACCAGTGCGCTGCGCCAGACACGGGTGTCGGGAACTACGCCGACGAGCCGGTGGGGCCCCAACGCACAGTTCGCCTTCCCGGCCTCGGGCGGAACCGGCGCGATCTGGAAGCGGCTGGCCTCCCGCCTGGAGGGAGATGTCCGGACCGGTCAGGCCGTCCTGCACATCGATGAAGCGGCGAAAACCCTGCTGACCTCCGACGGCGCCGTTCTCTCCTACGGGAGCCTGGTGGCCACGGGTGCCCTTGACAAGCTCGTCGCGATGACGGCAGGGGCACCCGCTCAGGTACGCCAGGCCGCCACGGCCCTGAAACACACCACCGTGGCCATGGTGGGCCTCGGCTACGAGTCGCCGACCACCGACCGGCGTTCGTGGCTGTACTTCCCCAGCGGCGAGACACCGTTCTACCGGGCGACGAACTTCTCCCGGTACGCACCGGCCAACGTCCCGGACTCCGACCCGGGCCGGTACTCGGCCTGGATGACCGAGACGTCGCTGCCCGCCGGAACCCTCCTCGATGAGGCGGGCCTGGTCGAGGAGTGCGACACGGCACTGCGGCGCTGCGGCCTGGTCCCCGACCGTGCCCAGCGCGTCAGCAGCCACCTGGAGCTGATCCCGTACGCCTACCCGGTGCCGACCACCGGCCGGGACACGGCCCTCGCGCTCATCCAGCCCTGGCTGGAGCGCCACGAGATCTATTCGCGCGGACGGTTCGGCACCTGGCGCTACGAGATCGGCAACATGGACCACGCCGTCACCATGGGCCAGGACATCGCCCGACGGCTCGTCCACGGCACCGCCGAGCGGATCTACACCGCTCCTCGCCCGACGGCCCAGGAGGCTGTCCATGGGCGCTGAACTCCGCCTCGACGCCCATCCGGTGACGACCTGGCTCCTGCTCGGCGCCGCACCCGACAGCACACGCGCCGTGGGCGAACTTCTCAATCGGGGCGTCACCCACGTCCTGGACTGCCGGACCCCGCGCCCGATGCCGCCACCTGCGGCCATCTGCCCCAGCCTGGTGTGGTGTTCGGCGTCCACCAAGGACGACGGAGCCTCGCGCGGCACCGACTGGTACTCCGCCTGTGTGGCCTTCGCCGAACGGGCGGCACGCGAGGACAACGCCCGGCTGTACGTCCACTGCACGGCCGGAGCCAACCGCTCCCCGGCCGCCGCCTACGCAATTCTGCGCTCGCGCGGATGGGCGGCATCCACCGCGCGGGACCGCATCCTGACCCGCCGCACCCAAGCCCGCCCCCGCTACTTCGAGGACGCCGAACAGTGCCTGGCCGAACTGGGCCTGACCGATCAGGAGCGACCGTGATCCGTGCCAGCCGACTGCTCGCCGCCGCCTACACCGCCAGGGCCCTCTACATGACGGCCTCCCTGGCCTTGTCCTACCGGTCCCTGCGCACCGAGGCCGACCGACCCGAGGAGGAACTCTCCGAGGAGACGCCGGCCCTGACAGTGATCATTCCTGCGCTGCGGGAGCAGGCGGTGATGCCCCGCTCGCTCGAACACTTCGCCGCTCTCGCCGCCGAGTGGCCCACGTTGCGCGTCCTGGTCGTCACCGCTGCACGCGAGGCCGCCGAGCCCCCCAGCGGCCGGCCAACCACCGAAGACGTGTGCCGGAACCTTGCCCACCAGCACAACACCACCCTCGCTAGGGAGGTCTTCACCGTCGTGTCCTACCCGGGACAGGGCCGCCGGGCCTCCCAGCTCAACTACGCTGTGGCGGCGCTGGACAAGCTATCCCCGCCCGCGGGGGACTACGTCGCGGTGTTCGACGCCGACGCTGTCCCCGATGCCCGGCTCTCCTCCCAGTTCGCCCGCGCCGCAACGGATCGGCCCGCGATGATCCAGCAGCCGATGCTGCCCGCCTTCCCCGGCAGCAGTCGCGGGCGGCGCTCGGCGGTGATGTCCGGCCAGGATCTTGCCTCATTCCGCCGCACCCTGGGCATCGAGTACCGCCGTATCAAGGTGGCCCGCTGGTGTGCTCCCGGCAGGCGCCCCCGGCTCCTGGCGACGCTCGCGCGCCCGATGGTCTACGGAGTGGGCTCCGGGCTCATCGTCCGCCGCGACAAGATCGAGGACGTCGGGTTCTTCCAGGAACCGCACGACGACCTCGCCGTCGGTCACCGCCTGAGCATGGCCGGCGAGCCGATCGCGGTCCTGCCCTCGGTCAACATCGTCGAGCCGTACCAGAGCGTGGGGGCCATGGCGCGCGCGTTCAGCAGCGTGGCCTTCGCGAACACCGCCACCCGCCACGACTACCGCTTCACCGCCGCGCACCCCACCCGCCTCTCACCTGCCGAGCAGAGGCTTCTGGCGGCCCGCGCCCTGGCCGATGGTGCGTCCTGGGCGCTGGGGCCGGTGGTAATGGGGGCCGCTGCCACCCACCTGGCGGTGAAGCGGCAGTTCAAGCCCCTGGTGGCCGCCGCTCTGGCAGCGGGCCTCCTCGAGCCGGTCGTGACCTACCGGCTGCGCGGACACATCCTCGACGACTTCCGTGTGCCCGGCCCGGCCGGCGGCACCTGGCGGCAGCCGCACCCCGCGGCGGCCGTCGCCACCTACATGCTGCAGCCCGCGGTGACCGCGCTCGGCCCGTGGCTGCTGGGCGTGCGCGCGAGTGCCGCCCGATTCACCGGCCGGGAACTGAGGTTCACCAAGACCGAGCACCTGGGCGAGATAGCCCGCTGAGAGAGCAGGAGGCACTTCATGGGTGATCTCGACATCGGCTGGGCCGTGCCCACCGCGTTCCCCGAAGCCGGCTGGAGCCGCGCGTTGATCGACGAGCATCTCACGCAGGCCCGAGGCGAGATACCGGCCTGGGACGACCCCGAGCAGACCCGGCTCGGCTTCGCGATGGCCGCCCCGCATCCCGAGGCGGTACGCGTCCTGGGCGACTGGTCCGCGCTCAACACCAACAACGTCGGCACCCACACCCGCTTCGGGGAGGGCAAGGCGGGCACCAGGCGGCTGGAGAAGGAAGCCCTGGCCGTCCTCGCCGACCTCTATCGCGGCGGCGCCCTCGACGGGCACCTCACCAGCGGCGCCAGCGAAGCGACCCTCGCCGCCCTGCGCATCGCTCGCAACCTGCTGCGCGCCGACGGCCACCAGGTCCGCGTGATCACCTCCGGCCTGTGCCACGCCTCGGTCGCCAAGGCCGCCGAGATCCTCGACCTCGACCTGGTACGCCTGCCTGCCGGACCGGCCTGGACCCTGACCCGCGAACAGGTCAGCCACGCCGCCCACGAGGCGATCACGGCCGGGATCACCGGCATCATCGTGGTGGCCACCGCCGGCTACTACAACAGCGGCCTCGCTGACCCCGTCGACGAGATCGCCGCCGACCTGCGCAACCTCGCCTTCCAGCACCCCGAACAGGTTCGCTGCTTCCTGCACGTCGATGCCGCCCACGGCGGATTCGTCTTCCCGTTCACGGCCCCCGACGTGCCCTTCGACTTCCGCAGCCCCGGCGTGCACTCCATGGCAGTCGACCCCCACAAGGCCGGCCTCATGCCGTACGCGTGCGGGGCCCTACTCGTGCGCAAGGGACTGCTCGAACACGTCACCCGCATCGACCCGCACACCCGGATCCCCGACGAGACCGTGCTGGGCTCCCGCCCCGGCGCCACCGCGGCAGCCCTGTGGGCCACGCTGCACACGCTGGGCCGTGCCGGCTACACCGCCCTCACCACCAGCTGCCTCGAACGCCGCGACCAGCTCACCGCCGCCGTACGGGCCGCCGACCCCGAGGCCCTGCTGGTGCCTGCCCCGCACGCGCCCGTCGTCTCCGCCGCCTTCAGCCACCCCGGCGGACGGCTGCCGACGGAAGTGTGCGACCGCTACCGGCTCGTCCCCCTCAGCCTCCCTGACCCGCACGGCGGCGGCGGGACCCGCCTCTTCTACCACTTCTACGCCTCCGCCTCGCTGACCGATGCCCAGATCACCGCGTTCGCGGGGCACTTGGCCGAGGCCACCGGCCAAGCCCGCGCGACGGCCTCCGACGACCGCGGCAGCGGGCGGAGCATCACCTCCGAGGTGGTCGCGGACACCCGCACCCACACCGACTGCTTCCGTCACTTCGTCGTCCACCCCGAAGGACGTCGTGACCCGCAGGTGCCGGGCTACTCCTTTCACACCTTCGCCCACCGTCGCGCCACCGGCGAGCAGATGCAGGACATCCGCTGGGGCGAGGCGCGGGCCGGCGGCGACCTGTGGATCTACGCGCCCGACCTGAAGAATCCCTTCGCCAACGAGCTGATGGGCGTACGTACCGAGCGCTACTTCCTCGAAGTCCTCGACCTCCACCAGCAGCAGTTGTCCCTGGTCGGCGCCATCCACACCACTCTGCTGCTGCCAGGCTCCCTGCGTGTCCTGCTGAACTACGAGGCGGACGGCACCTTCCGCTCCGCCGAGTACAAGGCCCTCGGCGAGACCGGAACCGACGAGCTGCAGATCTTCCCCGATGCCATCACCGCCAAGATCGGCAAGGACGCGGCGGGATTCCTCCGCCCCCACAGCGACGACTACTCCTTCTCCATCGACACCTCGGCCGAGATCAGGGTGCGCCGCACCGACGGCGCCGCCGCCCCCGTCGTCCAGACCGCCCGTCACAACGCCGATGTGCTGCTGCCGCGCCGCCGGCACCTTCGGCGCGAGCAGTTCCGGCGCTTCCCGAACCGGTTCTTCGACATCGAGCTGGACATCGAGACAGGCCGGACCTGGACCGGCACCGCCTATCTGGCGGAACTTCTCGCCCCCACCAGCATCGGCACCGTACTGGCGGCACGCTCCGCGACCGCGGGACTGTGCACCGTGGACGGCAGGGTCAGCGACAGCGGCCTGCACCTGGCGCTCACCGCGCTGTCCGAACCCAGGACCGATGCCGTCGAACTCGCCGCGCCCTTCGACCTCGGCCGCCAGCTGCACGGCGCACTGCCCCGCCTGGACGTTCGCGACCCGGACCAGCTCGGCGTCGAGCAGGTCATCGACTTCGCCGAGAACGTCCACGAGGTGTTCATGCGCGACGGACTGCCCGCCGGCCTCGTCATCGCGGGAGCCGGACGATGACCACAGCCACGCTCGACCGCACGGCCCTCCACCGTCTCCTGCCCGGCGCCAAAACCCTCAGCGCCCGACCCTTGCCCCAGGGCCGCTTCAACACCTGCTGGCACCTTGCCGACGACGGCCGCGCCTATCTCCTCAAGCTCAACAACCGTGAGGGCGAAGCCCATCTGCGTCAGATGGCCGCGGCCATGAGCGCCGCGAGGGCGGGCGGCGTCGCGGTCCCGCAGGTCCTGCGCGTGGGCGCCGACCCTGACCTTGGCCCCTTCCTGCTCCAGGAATGGCTGGATGGCCGCACCTTCGCCGAAGCCCGCCAGGACAACGCCATCACGGCGGACCTGTGGCCGCGGCTCGGACGCCAGATCGCCCTGCTGCACTCCATCCAGCCACCACGTCCCCTCGTGGCGACACCGGCCTCCCGCGCCCGCCAGCTCGCCGACCTCCTGGACGGCCTGCGCCGACACCGGCTGATTCCCACCGCGCTCGCCGAGGCAGCCCGCCAGCGCGGCCTGCATCTGGCCGAAACACTCGGCGATCACGAGTGCGTGAATACCCATCAGGACATCCACCCGGATAACATCCTCATCCGTCCCGGCGGCAAGATCGCCCTGCTCGACTTCGACCACGCCACCACAGCGGAATATGCCAGCGACTTCGTCAAACCCGACCGCTGGTGCCTGCCCTCCGCCCACGACCGGCACCAGATGCTGGACGCCTACTGGCAGCAACGCGGTGAAGTGGCCGACCCGTTGTTCGAACAGCGCCTCGCCTTCCACCGCCTGGCCATCACCCTGTCGTACTTCCTGTATTGGCACGGCCGTGACCCCGCCCAGCTCCCCGGGTGCACCGCGGCCCTGCGAACCGAACTGGAGCGAACATGACCGCCAACGACACCGCCACCACTGCCGTTCCGGCTCCCGCACCGGTCACCGGGCCCGGTGTCCAGGTGGTCGCCGCACTGCTGCGCCGCGACGACCACATCGTCCTCGTCCAGGAACAGCGCGACGGAAAGGAGATGTGGTCCATCCCCGGCGGCGGCGTCGAGCGCGGCGAACTCCTCACCGAGGCCCTGGTCCGCGAGGTCAAGGAAGAGACCGGCCTGAACCTGAGGGCGGTGGGCCCGCTGGCCTACCTGGTCAACACCACGACCGACAGGTACCCCTCCACCGTGGTGTTGACCTTCGACTGCACCGAGTGGGACGGCGAGATCGCGGTGCACGACCCGGACGGCAAAGTGACCGGCGCGGTCCTGCTGCCGCTGACCGAGGCCAAGGCCGTCCTGGCGTCCTCTACCGCGACCCGCCCCGAGATCGAACCCCTGCTGGACTACCTCGACAGCCTCAGCGCCGGCCGCGTGTGGTCCTACCGGGACGACCTGCCCATCGAATGACCGCGCCCGGGACACCGGGAGCCGGGAGAGGACTTATGACGCTCACCCACGACCTCGACTCGATCACGGCCACGCTCGACCCGCTCGGCGCCGACGCGGTGATGAGGGCCTTGCCCCAGGCCAACATCGCGGCCGACACCAGGTGGCTGCACACCCGGGCCGAGCGCCTCTCCCGGCACGCAGCCTCGATCCGTGACGTCGCCCCCGCCCGGGCGGCGTTACGGGACCTGGGTATGATCACCGCCTCCCTCGCCCGCCACACCTCCTGCCGGGTCCCGCTGCCCGCCGTCGAAGCGGCCATGCTCCACCTGGGCGCCGCAGCCGACGAGGTCCCTCGGGAAACCGTGTACTCCTACACGACCCGCAACCCCCGTGGTCCCCGAAGGCGCTCCTTCACCGACACCCCGGGCGAACACGTCTTCATCGACGAGGTCACCGACGCCAGCCACGCCCTCGACGACGCGATCCGGCACTGCGCGGGCATGCCGGAGGCCGCCAACCAGGAAGCGGCCGACGAGCTCGCTGCGACCGTCCACGAGCGGCTGCGAGCCTTCGCAGCACATCTGCTGGCGGTCAAACGCACGCTGACACCGCAGAACTTCACCGGTCTCCTGCGTCCGTACTACCCGCCCCTGGACATCGACGGGACCACCTACTACGCGCCGGGCGGCGCCCAGATGCCCCTGCTCGTCCTCGACGTGATGATCCTCAGCCAGGCCGCCACCGGCAACCTCGCCGCCTGGTACGAGCAGTACCTCACCGACAACGTCCTCTACCTGCCGCCGCACCACCGTGCCATGGTCGACGCAGCCCGCCGGACTCCGGGTCTTGCCCGCCTCGCCCGCCACCGCCCGCACCTGCGGCCGGCCGTCGCCCTGCTCATTCATGACCTGCTGCGCTTTCGCCTGCCCCACCGCCAACTCGCACGGGACAACATGGCCGTCCGGGATGACGGAGCCCTCGGCAGCGGCGGCTACACCACCAGCGCCCTCGACCGCCTGCTCGACGTCACCGAAAGTGCCCGCGCCCTTCTCAGCCCCGGGAGTCACGTATGAGCACCTCCATCGACAGCGACTTTCCGCCCTTCCCGCTCGGCGCCCCACGCTCCCCGCTCGCGCTCGACCCCAGGCCCAGCCACCCGCCACAGCCGGCTGCGGATCACGTACGCCTGGACTACCCCAGCCGCATCAACGCCATGGCCCTGGACTCCAGCAAGATCGTTCCCAGCCAGGGCGCCTACCTCGCGGGCGAACTCCTCTTCGCCTGCGACCTCATGCGCCGCGTCGATGTCGAGATCGTCAGCAACGGACCCGCCGTCCAGACCACCCCCGACTGCGACCACCCGGTCCTTGCCCGGCACGCCGCGCTTCTGATGCGCACGGCACTCGGCACCCGAGAGCGGCTGCGGGTACGGGTGAGCGCCCCGGACCTGCCCGCGCACCTCGGACTCGGCTCGAGCAGCGGGCAGATCGCAGCCGTAGCCGCGGCCGTCAACGAGCTCTATGGACATCCCGTTCCCGCCCGCCGGCTCGTCAAGTTCCTGGCACTCAACCACGGTGAGGAGATCGACCACGACGACGCTCACCTTCTGCCGGTCCAGTGTCTGGGCGGATCCGCGACGGCCGGGCTCATACCGGGCGCGGTCCAGGTGATCGCCGGCGCGCATGTGCCGCTGCTGCAGGCCGCACTGCCCAAGGACATGCACATCGTGCTCGGCATGCCCCACGACCCGGTGATCTGGGACGCCCGCGACAGCCTCGCCGCCGAGGCCCGCCACTTCGACGCCTTCACCACCACCGGCCGCACGTACGGCCCCGAGATCGCCTACCGTCTCCTGCACGACGCCTGGCCCGCCCTGCTCGACGGCGACCTCGGTCCGCTCGGCAGCCTGCTGTTCGACTACCGCTTCCGGATGGGGAGCCTCGCCAACTGCGCCTTCTGCCACCCCGAGTTGCTGGCCACCGGCGAGAAGGTCGAACACATCTTCACCGAGCACCTCGCCGAGGTCCTCACCCTGTCCTCCGTCGGTCCCACCTTCTCCGCCCTCACCCGCACGCCCGAACGGTGCGAGCAGGCGTTCGCCGACGCGGGACTGCGGACCGTGCGCTGCCGACCGTGGAACAGCGGCTACACCCTCCACGGCCAGGAGGAACAGTGACCCACACTGAACCGGCGCCCACCGGCACCTACTGGAACGACCGCGACACGGTCGCCGCTTTCGCCGAGCTGCCCACGCCGCCCTACCTCGCGGATCTGCTCACCGCCCCGGTGCCCGACACCGCCCTCGCGCTCGACGCGGGCTGCGGTGCTGGCCGGAACGTGCCCGCCCTGGCCGCCGCGGGCTACCGGGTCCTCGCGATCGACCTGCACCCCGGCATACTGCACCAGGCCCGCCGCCACGCCGGACCCCGGACAGCCTTCGTCGAAGCCGACGTCACCCGCCTCCCTCTGGACGACCGGAGGGCGTCCCTCGTCGTGTGCCACGGAGTCCTGCACAACCTCCACCACCGTGACGCCCTCGCCACGGCGCTGCGCGAGCTGCACCGGGTCCTTCTCCCCGGCGGAACGCTGTCGCTGAACCTCTTCACCGCCCATCACCTCGACCCGTGCCTCACTCCCCTCGGCGACGACCGGTACGCGCTGCCGAACGGCCAGCACATGACGCTCCTTTCCCCCGAGGACCTGCTCTGCTTCATCCATGCCGCAGAACTCGTCCCAAGCGGGGAAGCCGTGCAGTACCTCAGCCCGGGAGACCCGGGGCAACGCTCGGTATGGCGCGCAATCCTCACCCGGCCGTAGCCCATCCGAAGGGACTCACTCGTGCTTCTCGTCGCGGCCACCACCGACTCGCCGACCGACCGCGGCGTCGCCTTCGCCCATCTCAGCGTCCCCGTGTCCGGCCCCGCTCTCGTACTTGATAGGCCGACCCTGCGCCGTCAGCGGTGGCACGGGCCCAACGACGGCCGGCCGAAGGAGACCGTCCCCGGGGTGGTCCGCGTCCCCTTATGGGCCTGCCATGTCGACAAATCCACCGGTGAGGCCGTCTCCTTCGTCACCGTGGAATGGCGTCCAGACGCCGTCGTCCTGGCAGCCTTCCACCGCACCACCGTGGCCGCCGACACGTCCGCAGATCTCACGGCGTGGGCCTGCCTCATCGCCGATGAGCGTGCTGCGGTGAACTTCCCACTGCCCCGCCCCGGCCATCGCTCCGGACACGGCCCGGAGGCCGAGGAGAAGATCACCCTCACCGTCCCGTCCAATCCCGTCGCGGTCGCCCGTCTGCTGCGCGATCACCTGCCCGCTACCGGCGTGCCGGTCAGCGGCCCCACCATCCACCGGCGCATCCTGCGCTCGGACATCTATCTGCCGCCCGGCACCGGACGGCGCGAATACGCCGCCCTCACACCCCGTTCCGACGGAACCTGGTGGGCCAAGGCCAAAGTCCTCAAGGACGGCCGACTCCACAAGACCATCCGCCCCGCCTCCACCCGTGACGAGGCCCTGGCCCAGGTCGCAGAAGTCCTCGGCCACCCACGCCTCATTCATGCCGGCTTGCTCCAGCGCGCCACCTGGGACCTGCCCTCGCCCGCCGACACGGACGGCCACTGGTCCACCGTCACCGTCGACACCACCACCCTCGCTCCGCACCCCGGAACCCTGCAGCAGGTCGAAATCGAGTACGCGGCCTGCTTCACCGCCGCCCCCGTCACCGCGACCGCCTCCCAGGTACGGCAGTCCGTAGCCCAGACCGCCGACACCATCGCCGCCGTCCTGACCGCACACCACATCCCGCACGCCCGCAACGGCCAGAGCAAGATCGAACACTTCCTCGCAGCCGGAGATGCCGATGCCCGCCGCTGATCAGGTCATACCCATGCTCGATGCCTTCCTCGACGGCAACACCAATGCGGCCTCCCTCGACGCATGGTGCACCGAGAAGATCACCGTCCGGCTCAGCGGTCTCACGATCTCGGTGCTCGCATCTACCAGCACCGCAACGACCTACGTACAGCGCCTGTTCACGCCGCCCAGCAACCTGTGGAACGTCGTACGCCCCGACACCGCAGCCACCGGCGTCACCGCGACGATGCGCTGTCTCGCCCTGCCCCGTGCTCACGTCGCGGCCCTTGCCGAGGGTGTCCGTTCACGGGGCACCGGAGCACCACGCCCTGCACTGATGCACGTCGGTGCCCCGGCAGCGTGGCACCAGATGCCCGGCGGCCCGGTACTCCTGACCGATCCCGATGCCGGGATCGCGCCGCAACTCATCGTCCGCCACCCCGGCAGCTTCACCGTCATCACCTGCGACGACACCGACGCCACGATGAACGCCGCCCGGCATCTGCGGGAGATCGGCTACCGGCGGGCCGAGGACGACGGCTGGGTGTGCCTGCACGCCTCGGCCGCCACCATGGACGGCCGGGGCATCCTGGTCGTCGGCGACTCCGGCGCCGGCAAGTCCACGCTCGCGCTCGCGCTGGCCGCGACCGCGAAGGGCGCCTTCCTTTCCAACGACCGCACCATGATCGCCGCTTTCCCAGGTGCGGCTCCGCAGGCTGTCGCCATGCCCGGCCCGATCCGGCTCAACGGCGGCACCCTGCAAGCACTCGGATACGCGAGCGCCGAACAGTGGGACCTCACGCGCCCCCAGTCCACGATGAACTCCGACTGGCAAAACTTCCGCGGCTCCAACAAACTGCACATCCTCCCCTCCGAATGGCATGAGCGCACCGGCACCCCATTGGCCACGACCTCAACCGTGGATCTCGTCGTCTTCCCACAGGTCATCCAGGGCTCCCAGGAGCTACATCTGCAGACGATGCGCCCAGAGTCGGCCCGGGAGCTGCTGGGCGCTCAGTGCATGTCGCCAGGCGACAACATCTACGTCAGCGACTGGCTCGGCATCCGGACGAGCAGCCCCGACGACCTCGCGCGCAACGGAGCCCGTGTCGTCGGTGCCCTCGCCGACCGACCGGCCGTCAGCCTGCGCTTCGGCACCCGTACCCCGTACGCCGCCGTCACCGAGACCGTACGCGCGGCCTTCAGCACCCCCGCTTCAAGCCGATGAGCACCACAGTGATTCCCCCGAGTAACCGGCTTCTCCGCCTGCCAGGCGCCGTGGCCAAGGTCTACCGCGAACCCTGGCGCGCCCACACCGAGAAGGCAGCTCTTCAGAGGCTTTCCGAGGCCGGCATACGAGCCCCGTCCGTACTCGCTGGCGGTTCCGTCCGGGGCCGCCGGCTGCTGATCGTGCGACGTCTGCACGGCACGGCGCCGGGCAGTGGCGAGGAGGCCCTGCGGCGGGTCATCCCCTACCTGCATCACGTCCACCACATCACCGGCCCCGGCTTCGGACGTCTCTTCGACCCGGTGGCCGCAAGCTGGGGAAACTACCTGCGCGAGCGGCTCGTCTCCTATCAGGCCGCGCTCGCCCGCCACGGATTCCACGAAGCCGCCGCTACAGCCGCGGCACTGGCGAGTGCGCCCCCGCCCGAGCCGGACGCGCCTCGCCTCCTGCACAACGATCCGGAACCCGGGAACTTCCTGTTCGGACCAGCCGGCACCGCGGGCCTCGACTGGGAGCTGGCGATCTACGGGCACCCGAGCCTCGACTACGCACGGGCCGCTCATGCCTTCGCCGTCCATCCGGCCCAGCTGAGCCGACTCCTTACCAACCACGGCATCCCGCACTCAGAGGAGACCTTGACCGCCTACCGCTCCGTTCACCTCCTCGGACGGCTCATGTCAGCGGTCACCGCCACCCCGCCCGACCCCGTGGCTGCCCAGCGCCACGCACGAGACCTGATCACGAAGACCACCTGACATCGCGACAGCGAGGCCCCCATGCAGGCACGTCACCCCCACATCGGCCCCCTGGCCGACCAGCACTCGTCCACCTCACCACACGAACGCGACCCGCTCGGCGCCGCTTCGCCACCCGACTCCAGTTGCCCGGCACCCGGCGCCTGCGACCACGGGAATCCTCCGGCCCCGGACCGCTACGACGCGGTGCTCTTCGACTGGGACGGAACGCTCGTCAACAGCCATCCCCTCAACTTCCGCGGACTCTCCCGCGCCTGTGCCAACTGGGGTCTCACCATGGACGAGTCGTTCTACACGTCCAGGATCGGGACCTCCGGTGCAGAGCTGATCAGCGAACTGGCCGCCGCCGCAGGAACCCACGTGCCGATCGACGAGGTTGTCGCCCAGTGTCTCGACCTGATCCTCGACGAGATCGCCGGACTGCAGACGTACCAGCCGGTGGTACAACTTGCCGAGACCTTGCACGGCAGCCTGCCCCTGGCCATCGCCTCGGGCGGTGCACGCCGAGCCGTCCACGCCGGCCTCGACGCCACCGGCCTGCGCCCTCTGTTCACTGACGTCATCACCGGTGAAGACGCCCCTCGGGGCAAACCGGACCCCGGGCTCTTCCTCCTCACCGCGGCCCGACTCGCCGTCGCACCCGCCCGCTGCCTGGTCTACGAAGACTCGATCGAAGGCGTACAAGCGGCCAAGGCCGCTGGCATGGACTTCGTGGACGTCCGTTGTTTCCGTGCGTGAGCATCACGGGCTTCCCAGCCAGCTCCCGCCACAGCACCACTCGTTGGAGGAAAGGAACAGCACGATGCCGCCTGGGCTCGAGCTATTCGGAGAGTTCCGATACCCGACTGCACCATTAGGCTCGCACTACATGCGGTATCTGCGGGCGCGGAAGCGCGACCAGGAGGCGACTGCTGAGCAGATCCACGCCGGAGTGGTCGGCGACGGCAGCCCTGTCGTGAAGCACTCGCGTCCTGTGTGCAGCAAGGACGGCTGTGACCAGCCGCACCACGCTCGCGGACACTGCAAAACCCACTATGGCGGGGCAGCCCGGTGGGAAGAAGGGGTGCGGGGCGGGTGAAACCCCACCCAGATAGGTGATCAACGCCTTGACTGATCAAGGCGTTGACCGCTATGGTGGTGGTATCGCAGCAACGGGAGGAACCCGCTCATGCAGCTCCTGTACACGATCGAAGCCGCCGCCTCCGGCGAGCAGCCCGAATGGTTCACCGTCATCACCGGCGACGCCCCGGAGGAGCATGAGGGCACCACCGGCGACTACGGCCGGACCGTGCTCCGCAACTGGATCAGCGACGAGGACCTCACCGACGAGTACGGAAACCCCAAGCTCCGCGTCATCGTCGCCTTCGCCGACACGCCTGACCAACCGGTCACCACAGTCGACTGCACCGAACTGGACGCCCCGGCCGCCGAACTCGACGGCGTGGACGCCGCACGCGACCGCATGCGATGGCTGGCCGCCCAGACCAGCGCTGCCGAAGACCAGCTCGCCGAAGCCCTGCGCAGCGCCCGGTCCCGGGGGCACGGCGCCAACGAGCTCGCCCGCCGCGCCGCCCCGGCCGTGTCACGCCCCATCGCCCTGCGCATGATGAGGGACTGACCCCGCCCGTGTGGATCGTCGGCCGCCGGCTTCTTGCGGTGTCCGAGCCCACGGGTCCCATCGTGGAGCAGGTCCTCGCCCAGCTCGCTCAGCACGTCGTGGTCGACTCGGAGGGCGTCCTCGCCGTTTCGGCGTTCGCGCCGCACAACTTCTAGAAAGGGACGTCAGAAAATGCCTGCTATTCGGCTTCGGGAGCACCAGGTGGATGCGAATGCGCGTATCCGGAAGTGGGTGGGGTTCCCTGCACGGGTGACGGTGCCGGAGGGTGGTGCCCGTGCCACGGTCGTGTCGGCGACCGGGTCGGGTAAGACGATCACCGCCGCGTGGGCCGCGCTCGACAACTTCCGGGACGGGCGGATCCTCGTCATGGTCCCCACCCTGGACCTGCTCGTGCAGACCGCTCTGGTGTGGCGCAGGGTCGGGCACCGCTCCCCGATGGTGGCGGTGTGTTCGCTGGAGAAGGGCGACGTCCTGGAGGCGCTCGGGGTGACCACGACCACGAACCCGATCCAGTTGGCGTTGTGGGCCGGGCGCGGGCCGGTGGTGGTGTTCGCCACGTACGCCTCCCTCGTGGACCGGGAGGATGTCGATGCCCCGGTGGGTCAGGAGAGGGTGCGGGGGCCTCTGGAGGCCGCTCTCGCGGGTGGTGAGCGGCTGTACGGGCAGTCCATGAGCGGCTTCGACCTCGCCGTCATCGATGAGGCTCACTCGACGGCGGGTGATCTTGGTCGTCCGTGGGCGGCGATCCACGACAACCAGCGGATCCCGGCTGCCTTCCGCTTGTACCTCACCGCCACACCCCGGATCCTGGCCTCGCCGCGGCCGCAGAAGGGCAAGGACGGCAAGGAGCTGGAGATCGCGAGCATGACCTCCGACCCGGCAGGCCCCTACGGCGAGTGGATTTTCGAGCTGGGGCTCTCGGAGAGCGTCGAACGGGGCGTACTCGCGGGCTTTGAGATCGACGTGATCGAGATCCGCGACCCCGAACCGGTCCTCGGTGTGTCCGAGGAAGCGCTGCGCGGCCGGCGCCTCGCCCTTTTGCAGACCGCGCTCCTGGAGCACGCGGCCGCCCACAATCTGCGCACCGTGCTGACGTTCCACCAGCGGGTCGAGGAGGCCCGAGTCTTCGCGGAGAAGCTGCCCGAGACCGCCGCCGAGCTCTACGCCACCGAGGCGTCGGACGGTTCCTCAAGGACGCCGCCAAGTTGCCGACGTCCTCGATCAAGGCGGAGCTCTACGACCTGGAACCGTACCGGCATGTCCCACCGGACCGGGTCTGGGCGAACTGGCTGTGCGGCGACCACCTCGTGTCCGAGCGGCGCGAAGTCCTCCGCCAGTTCGCCAACGGGATCGATGCGGAGGACCGCCGGGTCCACCGGGCGTTCCTCGCCTCCGTTCGAATCCTCGGCGAAGGCGTCGACATCGTCGGCGAACGAGGAGTCGAAGCCGTCTGCTTCGCCGACACCCGCGGCTCCCAGGTCGAGATCGTCCAGAACATCGGCAGAGCGCTGCGCCCAAATCCGGACGGGACGACGAAGGTCGCCCGCATCATCGTCCCGGTCTTCCTGCACCCCGGCGAGGACCCCACCGACATGGTCGCCTCCGCCTCGTACGCACCCCTTGTCGCTTTGCTTCAGGGCCTCCGCTCTCATGATGAGCGTCTGGTCGAGCAACTCGCCTCCCGCGCCCTGACACGCAGCAGCCGGGAACGGCCCGTACACGTTCAGCGGGACGAGGACGGGCGGGTCGTCCGGGCCGAGGGTGAGGGTGAGGTCGTCGCCCTGGAGGACGGGACGGAGGCCGTGGTCGAGTCGGCGCTGCTGCACTTCTCGACCCCACGTGATCCGGCGACGATCGCGGCGTTCCTGCGGACCCGGGTCTTCCGGCCGGAGTCACTGGTGTGGCTCGACGGATACCAGGCACTGCGACGGTGGCGCGAGGAACACGAGATCGCGGGGCTGTACGCGGTTCCGTACGAGACGCAGACCGAGGTCGGCGTGGTGCGGTTCCCGCTCGGCCGGTGGGTCCACCAGCAGCGGCGTGCGCTGCGCGCCGGTGAGCTCGACGACCACCGCAAGGAACTCCTCGACCAGGAAGGCATGGTCTGGGAACCCGGCGACGAAGCGTGGGAGACGAAACTCGCCGCGCTCCGATCCTTCCACCGGGCCCACGGACACCTGGCGCCGCGGCAGGACGCCGTATGGGGTGAGGCGGACGACGACCTGGTGGCCATCGGGCAGCTCATGGCCAACCTGAGAAGGAAAGACGGCCTGGGCAAGGACCCGGAACGGGCCGGGACGCGGGCCGAGCAGCTGGCTGCCATTGATGAGGACTGGAACTGCCCGTGGCCACTCGACTGGCAACGCCACTACCGGGTCCTCGCCGACCTCACCGACACCGAGACCGGCGGGACCCTCCCCGACATCCAGCCCGGTGTCCTCTTCGAAGGCGACGACCTGGGGAAATGGCTGGCGCAACAGCGGAAGGCACACACCTGGGCACAGCTGAGTGCCGTGCAACAGGAACGGCTCGGCAGGCTCGGTGTAACACCCGACGCGCCGGAACCCGCCCCGGTGACAACACGCGTGGCGAAGGGGACGGGTGGGTTGTCGGCGCCGTTCCGACGGGGGGTCGCGGCCCTTGCGCAGTACCTCCAGCGCGAAGGACACGAGCGTCCTGTCCCGAGGAAACACGAAGAACCCGTCGACATCGACGGCCAACAGCACGTGGTGAAACTCGGTGTGTTCATCAGCAACACCAAGAGCCGACGCGACAAGCTCACCCCCGAACAACGCCAGGCCCTCACCGGGCTGGGAGTGGAATGGGCATGACACCAGCCGCAGCCCGCCGCTGAACCGGCTGACAGACGTCACGTCATGTCACACAGAGACCCCGGGCGGCACTTACCGCCCGGGGTCTCGTG